>CAIXHJ010000373.1 GCA_903919165.1 uncultured Holophagaceae bacterium | reverse complement strand
CTCCGCTCGTCACTGGCTAACCTTCCGCTCAACTCGTATGTTGTAGTTGCCCCCTGATCTGATCCATCGTGGGGTGCCTTTGGAAGTGCCGGGGGAGGTGGAGTGGGCGCTCAACAGGCGCATGAAGCCCGCGTACCGAGATTTCGCTCACCTCCCTTTCAGCGTCCAAAAAGCTGGACAACCATCATGGGCAGACAGCTCGCATCTTCGAGTGTGGTGTTCAAGGCGCTGGCGTCCTTTCTGGGGGCAGAAAGGGGGAGGACCATGCAGGTCTCCAAGCAAACCCGGTGGGTTGGAGTGGATGTCTCCAAGGCCACCTTTGATGTCGCGTTCGCTCCTCCAGGTACCAGGAAGGGCCTTCACCACCAATTCCCTAGGTCCAGGGACGGCTGTTTGGCCTGCCTGGACTGGGTGAACAATCAGATCCCGGGGGAGGAGTGGGCGACCTTCGTCATGGAAGCCACGGGAGCCTACTCCAGAGAGTTGGCGCTCTGGCTGAAGGCTCTGGACCCCGGGTGCCGCGTTTCCATCGCCCAGCCCGTCCAGGTGCATTACTTCGCGAAATTCCTGGGAAGAAGCAACAAAACGGACGCCCGAGATGCAATGCTGTTGGCCGAGTTCGGCGAGCAGCGCCGACCAGGTCTGTTCAGGCCCATGTCACCCGCCTACGTCCAGCTTCGGGCCCTCACACGCGAGCGATCCGCGCTCGTAAAAGCATCTGTCTCGCTGGGGAACCGGAACGAGACTCTCAGCGAATCGACCCAGGCCCAGGCGATCCGTGAGCGGATGCTGGCATACCACCAGAAGGCTGTGGCAGAACTTGAAGAGGCCATAGCAGACCTCCTCGCCACGACCCCGCAGCTAAAACAGGACTACAAGCGGCTTCAGACGGTGCCAGGAGTGGGTCCGGTGGTCGCAAGCACCCTGATGGGGGAGTTGGGTGATCTCAGGGACTTTCCACATCCCAAGGCACTCACAGCTTTCGTAGGGGTTGTTCCGGCGGTGCACGACAGTGGTTCCTCAGTGCACGAACCGGCCCATATGACCAAGCACGGGAGTTCCCGGGTCAGACAGGTTCTCTATTTAGCGGCCATGGCTGCGGTTCGCGGAAAGAATCCCCTGGCTACCAGCTATCAGCACCTTCTGGAGGAAGGAAAGCCGCCAATGGTGGCTTTGGGAGCCGTCATGCGAAAGACCTTGGTTCTGTGCCGGGCAATCCTGGTCGCAGATGAGGACTTCGACCCAAACCATCTCCGGAGCCAGCCATCCTAGTTTCCCGGCTTTTCCTTCACAGCGGGCAGCAACGGCCAAGGTGGCCTGACGCGCAAAGCCTCAGCAGGCCGCGAAGGGCGTGACGCCTGCGGCGCGACCTTTGCGACCTTGCGCGCCAGGCCGCCGCCGTATCATTCGCCCGCAAGGAAAAGCTAGAATGGATCTCCTCACTTGACACCAAACACACCATCTCGGACCCCTCCGCAAGGGCATGGTGATGGAATCAACT
>CAIXHJ010000372.1 GCA_903919165.1 uncultured Holophagaceae bacterium | reverse complement strand
GTTTGGGGGCACGGCAGTGCCCCCAATGGGGTGACAGATCTGGCACGCATGCGTGCCAGATCGCCAGAGGAGCCATGCCCCGATGGAAGTGTTCTGGTCCTTCCCAATGTTGATCCCGCTATTTCAGGGCCAGCACACTAGAACTCCGGTCTAAGCTCACTTCGCTGGTGTGCCGCCCTTCTCATGGCATCCCAGACAGGTAGCCAGCTTGGGATCCGGACTGCGCCAATAGACGTTGTCCTGATTGCCGAATTCCTTGCGCAGCGCTTCTGGCACCCGGGCCCAGTAGAAGGCAAAGGCCGTGGATCCATCGGCCTTGGTCTCCTTCATGTAGAGCGGACCAGGTTCAGTGCTGGGCTTTCCCTTTTCATCCGAGAAGGTGGACATCACGGCATAGGCCCCCGGCGGTAGCTGCTTGCCGGCTTTGTAATCGTCGATCCCTGAGGCTGTAACCCATACCCTTCGCCACCGGTCACCGTGGGCTTTGCTGCGAGCCGGACCGGCCTCCGCCGGCTCGAGGCTGGCATAGTCCAGGGCCCTGATCGGCAGTTCGGCCTCAACGTCGTTCCGCTTGGCTTTGTCGGCCTCGGCGGCAGCCCTGTTCGTCGCCTCATTGCCGAAAACCATGATGCCGCCCAGCTTGCCGCTAAAGCCCCAGCACCCGACCCAGATCAATCCCACCAGCAGAGTCGGTGTTCCCACACCCCGTTCCCAGAATCGGCGACCTGCATGATGACGATGTTCACTTCCGACTGAGCCAATACTGAAATCCCGACGCCAGATACGCCACAGGAGTAAGACGCAGATCCCCCCTACGATGAACCCTGCCAGGGCTGCGAGGATGTGGATCTGCAGGATCCTCTGAAGGACTTGCTTTTCGTTGGCCACCACCGGGAGGAATCCCGACGGACCGATGAGATTGATCTGGCGCCCCCAGATCAATCCACTGAACAGGGCCATGGTGCTGGCGAGCCAGCCGATGGCGGCGATGAAGAAGGAGGTGGCCACAAGGTGTCTTCCCTGCCGGGGATGGAAGGAGGCCAGCATGGCCAGGGGAAGCACAGCCACCAGTCCCAGGGGAATATGGACGAAGGCCGGGTGCTCTCGCGCGATGAACTCGATCAGGGGGGATGCGGTCATGGAGTTTCTGGATCAGAAAACGCGGGCCACGTTGAACCCGATGGACCACTGCGAAGAGGGCCTGGGGCCGCCGCCGTAGTCCCCGCTCAGAACCTGGTTGTCGGTGGTGCCACTGGCGTTGGTGCCGAACACCGAGAACCGGTGCTTGAAGGTCTTGTATGAGACTCCGGCGGCGAAGCCGTTTTGGTAGGTGGCGCCATCGATGATGCCGCCTGGCGCCGCCTTCGCGAACTTGGAAGGCCTGGGGTAGTACTCACTCACAAACGAGAATTTCTCGGTGATGTTCGCACGGAAGCCGAGCCCGACGTTGAAGACTCCGCCGGAGTTGGGACTGGCGTTCGGCGAGGCGCCGGGGGGGACCGCCAGGATGGTATCGGTGGTGGTGGTCCTCGTGATGTAGGTGGGCACCACAGAGAAAATGATGTCGTCCGTGACAAAGATCTCGGTGGGAACCTGCAAGACCCCACCAACGATGCCCACCTTTCCGAAAGGTGTGATGGTCTCCTTCACCACTTCGTCGAACCGTTCCATACGCACGGCCATGCGGACGCGTTCGCCATTCATCACCTGTTCCTGGAGACCGAGGCTGAAGGTCTTGTTGTCCGCCGTGCGATAGATGAAGGCGTTCAGGCCCGGAACGGGCTTGATGCCAAACGTGATGCCGAGCCCGGCATAGGCATATCCGTCCAGGCCGTAGACATCCTTGCCATGGTCCTTCACCGGCTGGATGAACCGGTGCGTGAAGGCCACGCCGATATCCCAGTACTGCATCCTCTCGGCGCTGGGAAGGTTGATCACCAGGGGATAGTCGGAGGAATCGGCATGGAGCACTCCCCCGGCCAGGAGGGCGCAAGTCATCAGAGGAAGGATCTTCCGTGTCATCGGATCTCCAGAAATTTACTTGGCGGAGAACTTGCGCAAGATGGGCATCATCTTCTCGACATCCGCCTGGGTCATCTTGTCCTTGAAGGACGGCATCTTGTCCTTGCCATCCAGGGTGATCTTGATCCAGTCACTGTCCTTCTTCTTGTTGGCCTTGCGGCTATCTGTAAAGTCAAAGCCGTTGTCCGGCAACTGGGCCCCGTTGTTGTCACGGCCGTTGCCATTCGCGCCGTGGCAGCGGGCGCAAGCATCCATCCAATACTTCTGGAGGTCGCCGCCTTCGAACTTGGGGAGGTTTTTGGCCGTGTCACCAGCGGTCAGGGATGCGCCGACAAGGAGCAGGGCGGAAAGGGTGATGGGGCGCATGCATTCTCCTAAGGAGTAGTGGGTGACTCGAATGATGGTTCAGTTCCACGTGTTGTTACTCGCGGTGTGATTCTGGCTATGGCAGGTCAAGGTGCAACCACCCCTCCCTTGAGTCGAGGCTGTCACGGTGTAGGTCTTGGCACCCGTGACGCTGGATCCGAACAGGATGGTATCGCTCGGATACTGATCGGAAGGTGTGCCACTGACGCCACTGACGGTCGTGGTGTCGAGGTACTTGAAGTGGTTCTGGGCGCCCGGCTTCGCCTGGGTCATGCTGTGGCAGTAGTCGCAGGTCTGCTTATGCTCGCTCATGGTATGACGTCCTGTCGGAGCGTTGTATTCAGCGGCGCCGACCACATGGCAGGCTGTGCAGTAGGTGGTGGCGTTCACGGGATTGGTTCCGCTCTGCCAGCCGGGTGACACCTGGCCGCCGTGGCAGCTGATGTTGGAGCAAGTGAAGGCCGAGGCGCTGGCTGTGTATCCAGCGGTGGACGCCTGGGAGTAGAAGGTCGGATCGACGGAGACAGAGGCAGGACCGGTGGTAACCGGGGTGGCCAGCCGCTTGTTCGCATTCGAGTAGTGGGTCTGGGCTGGGTCGTAGGGCACCGAGCCCACGTGGCAGGACTCGCAGTCGGGATAGGCCGATGCCAACAGGGTGGCAGGCAGGGTGGGTGTGGTCCTGGTGAAGGTCCCCAGGGCCATGTGCTTGGGATGGGCGCCAGTCAGGTTCGGCCAGGCCGCGCCAGTGGGCCCGCTGGTGGTGAAGTTGGTTCCGGTGTGGCAGGAGAGGCAGGTGCCCACGCCCAGGCCAGTGGCCAGGGGAGACCCGAGGGTATGGCAGACGGTGCACACTGGGCCTGTCTTGGAGCTGCTCCCAGTCTGATCGTGACAAGTGCTGCACTCCGTATTGAACTGAGCGACGGTGACGGTCTGGTGGTGGTTGCCCGCCGTGCTGACACTCGTGCCCAGGAAGGGAATGGGATGGGCCACACCGGACCCCTGGGCGGCAGCCCAATGGTTGGTTGCGGGCACATGGACCTGGGTGTGGCAGGTCAAGGTGCAACCACCATCGCCTTCCGTGAATGGACTGGTGGTGACGTCATAGGTCGCCGGCGTTGAAATCGGGAAATTGGTGGTGCTCTTGAACACGATGGTGCCGCTGGGCCGCTTGGTGGCGCTGGTGACGGCATGGAGATCGAGTTGGGCAAAGTGGTTGACGGCCCCCAGATTCGGATTAGCCGAGCTCATATCGTGGCAGATGGTGCAGTCGGCTGCGCTGGCCTGTGCGTGGGTGCCATAGGAATGGCGCCCGATGGCGTCGTTATATTGCGAGGTGGTGGTGCCGCCATTGACCCTGTGGCAGAGTGAACACTGGGCGGTGATTTTGGCGGTGCTGGTCCAGTTGGGGGTGGCCTGCCCGCCGTGGCAGCTCGTGTTGGAGCAGGTGTTCGAGGAGGGATTGAAGACTGCTGTTCCGGCGCTCTGGGCGTTGTAGGCGGAATCGAAGCCGACGCTGGCAGGTCCCGATGGAGGAGTGACTCGGGCATTGGCATTGGTGTAGTGGGTCGTAGTGCCGCTGCCACTACCGGCGTGGCAGGTGTTGCATATCAAGGTCGTGGGCATCGTCATGTGCGTGTTGTGAGCACCAGCGATGCTGGGGAAGGTGCCACCGGTCGGCCCCTTGGGCAGACCAGAGAGACCCACATGGCAAGAGAGACAGGTTCCGCCACCAGTCGCCACGGCCGTGGGGTCAGCCAGGGTATGGCAGACCATGCAGGCGGGGGCCGCAGGGTTTGGCGAGGTTCCCGAGGTGGCATGGCAGGCACTGCAGTCCGCAGCAAAAGTGGCCTGTGTGGCGGTCATGTGTCCATTGCCCTGGGTATCAGGAACACTGGTAGACAGGAATGGCACAGGGTGCGGGGCCCCACTGGACTGCCAAGTATCGAGCGGCGCGCCGGCATGGATGTGCGTATGGCAAGTCAGGGCACATCCCCCATTGCCCTGGGTGGAACTCGTGACCGTGTAGGTTCCAGGGGAAGAAACAAGGAGAGGGTCGAAGACGATGGTGCCACTGGGCATCTGGTCCGCCGGCGTCCCCGTGGAAGTGCCGTCGACGGGGTGAGTGTTGAGGTATTTGAAGTGGGCCAGGGCTCCAGGCGAGCCATTGCCCATGTTGTGGCAGGTGGTGCAGGCGATGCCATTGGCGGTCACGGTGGCATTGTGGGTGCCCTGACTGTGACGACCGAAGGCATCGTTGTACTGGGTGGCGGTCCCTAGGCTGGGGGCCACTGCGTGGCAGGCGTTGCACTGGGTGCTGGAATTGATCGTGCCGTTCTGCCAGCCGGGTGTGATCTGGCCGCCATGGCAGCTTATGTTGGAGCATGTCAGCGAGGACCCTGTGAAGGTGGGGTTGCCGCCTGTTTGTGCGGCAAAGATGCCATTGATCGCGACGGTGGCAGGACCCGTGGGGGGGTTGGACAACCGCTGATCGGCATTCATGTAATGGGTGGTGGTTCCCGCCCCGCTGCCGGCATGACAGGTGTCGCAGGTCAACTGGGTGGCCAGGGCCATGTGCTTCACATGGGCGCCGGCGATGCTGGGGAAGCTGGATCCTCCTGGGCCGTTCAGCAATCCGGCGGCGCCGGTATGGCAGGATAGGCAGGTCCCGACATTGGTTCCGGAACCCGTGGGGTCTGCCACCTGGTGGCACACATTGCAGAGGGGCGCCGAAGCCAAGGGGGCACTCCCGCTGTAGGCGTGGCATTTGGCGCAATCGGAAGCGAAGGCGTTGGCCGTGACGGTCATGTGGCCATTCAGGCTGGAGTCGGTCTGGCCTGTCAGAAATGGCACGGGGTGAGGTGCGGCATTGGCGCCATGGCAGAGGGTGGCGTTGTAGCATCCGGGCTGAGTGCCAGCAGGCGCGGGTGTGACGGGATGCCCGGCTGGATTGTTCGGCGATCCGGGGTAGTGGCACTGGGCGCAGACGGC
>CAIXHJ010000371.1 GCA_903919165.1 uncultured Holophagaceae bacterium | reverse complement strand
CCTTCCGCGCCCGCATGCAGGCCTTCGTGCAGGCCATGTGGGCCGAGAAGGACCGCTGCATGGACGAAATCGTCGTGGGGTTGAAGCAACCTGATCTCTCCCACTGACGCTGAACTGGGCACCGGTTCCGGTGCCCAGTTCTTCGCGAGGGGACCCCGTCCCTGAACTATCCGTTCGTCTTGACGAACTGCTCCATGAAAGCCACGAGGGTCTTCACGTTGTCCACGGTGACGGCGTTGTAGGTGCTGACGCGGATGCCGCCGATGTCCCGGTAGCCCTTCAGGCCGATCATGTCGGCCTTCTTGGCTTCCTTCACGAAGAGGTCGTCCAGTTCGGGGGTGGGCAGGAAGAAGTCCACGTTCATGAGGCTGCGGTGGGCCTTCTCGGTGACGAAGCCGCGGTAGAAGCCGGGGTGCTTGTCGATGCAGCCGTAGAGCAGCTCGCCCTTCCGGCGGTTGCTGGCCTCGATGGCCGGGAGGCCGCCGATGCTCTTGTTGTAGGCCAGCACGTTCCGCAGGATGTAAATGCCGAAGGTGGGCGGGGTGTTGTAGAGGCTGTTCTTCTCGGCGTGGATCTTGTAGCGCAGGTAGCTGGGCAGGTCCTGGGCTTCGCACATCTCGAGGAAGTCCTCGCGGATGATGGTGAGGGTCACGCCGCTGGGGCCGAGGTTCTTCTGGGCGCCACCGTAGATCAGGCCGAAGGGGCTCACGTCGAAGGGCCGCCACATGAAGTCGCTGCTCATGTCGCAGATGTAGGGCACATTCCCCACCTTCGGGTACTCGTGCCACTGGGTGCCTTCCACGGTGTTGTTCGAGGTGAAGTGCACGAAGGCGCTGTCGGGGCCGACTTTGAGCTCGCTGGTGAAGGGCAGGCGGCTGAATTTCTGCTCCTTGGTGCTGGCGGCCACGCGCACGTTGTCGCCGGCCACGAGCTTGGCCTCCTTGGTGGCCTTCTCCGCCCAGTTGCCGGTGACGATGTAGTCGGCCTTGCGGCCGCCGCGGAGCAGGTTCAGGGGGATCATGCCGAAGCTGAGGTGGGCGCCGCCCTGGAGCATGAGCACCTTGTAGTTGGCGGGCAGGCCCATCAGCTCCTTGGTGAGGGCGATGGCCTCCTCATGCACCGCGTCGTACTCTTTGGCGCGGTGGCTGATCTCCATGACGGACATCCCGGTGCCGGCGAAGTCCAGCAATTCCGCCTGGGCACGCTCGAGGGCGGGCAGGGGCAGGCCGGCGGGGCCGGCGTAGAAGTTGATCACGCGGTGGGTCATGGTGGCTCCTTAGAAAAAGAAAACTGACAACCACGAAGACGGGAAGACCACGAAGAAAGACAAGGGCATTGGATTCTCCTTTTGTCTTCCTGTCTTCGTGGCGGATGTTTCTAGGCTTTGAAATCCTGGAGGATCAGGACGACCTCGTCGCCGATGCGGCCGAGGTTCTCCTTGGAGCTGGCTCCGATGTGCGGGGCCATGAAAATGTTGGGAGCGCTGAGCAGGGGGCAATCCGCCGGGGGCGGGTCGCTGGGCCACACGTCGGTGCCGTAGGCGCGCACCTTCCCGCTCTGCAGCGCCGCGGCGAGTTCCGTCTCCACCACACACTTGCCTCGTCCGGTGTTGATGAGGATGACGCCATCCTTCATCTTGGCGATGAGCGCGGCGTTGACCATGCCCCGGGTCTCGTCTGTCAGCGGCGTGTGCAGGCTGATGACGTCGGCCTTGGCGGCCAGCTCGTCCAGGCTGACGAGCCGGGCGATGGCGTGCTCCTTCAGGTAGGGATCGAAGGCGATCACCTCCATGCCGAAGGCCTGGGCGCGCTTGGCCACCTCGCTGGCGATGGCGCCAGCGCCGATGAGACCCAAGGTCTTCTTGAACAACTCGGTGCGCTTGAGCTCGCTCTTGAGGAACTTGCCGTCCTTCATGGAGGTGTGCGCCTCGATCAGCCGGGCGGGGATGGCCACCATGAAGGCCATGGCCATTTCAGCGACGGCCACGCTGCTGGCCCGGGGCGTGTTCACGGCCTTGATCCCCTTCTCTGTGCAAAGCTTCTTGTCCACGTTGTCCATGCCCACGCCGCCGCGGATCACGAGCTTGAGATTCGGGGCCTTGGCTACGAGGTCGGCATCGACCTTGGTCTTGGAACGAACGAGGAGGACGTGGGCCTGGCCAAGGGTGGCCAGGTCGCTGCTCACGGCGCCAAAAGGAGCAAGTCGCTCCGGCAGCTTGGCGTCAAAGGCGTCTGCGATGAGGATATGCATGGGGGTATCTCCTAGGGACTAACCACGAAGACCACGAAGACCACGAAGAACTGAATGGAAAATGACTTGTTGTTTCTCTTCGTGGTCTTCCTGTCTTCGTGGTGAATGATATTTCTTCAGCCTTCGTACATCCGGACCAGCAGCCCGGAGCGAAGCTTGGGTTCAAACCAGGTGGACTTGGGCGGCATGACCTCACCGGCATCGGCCACGGACATGAGCTGGGAGAGGGACGTGGGGTGGACCGCGAAGGCCACGGCGAAGCCTTCCTTCACGCGGCGCTCCAGCTCGTCCATGCCGCGGATGCCGCCCACGAAGTCGATGCGAGTGTTGGTGCGGGGATCATCGATGCCCAGGATGGGCGCCAGCAGGTTCTCCTGCAGGATGCTTACGTCGAGGCCGCGCACCGGATCAGAGGCGGGGAAGCTGCCGGGTTTGGCCTTCAGTTCGTACCAGGTGCCGCCCAGGTACATTCCGAAGGTGGTGGGCGCCTGGGGGGCGCGGTGGGCCGATACCGCGACATCGAACTTCTCGCGGACCTTGGCGAGGAAGGCCTCCTGGTTCAGGCCGTTGAGGTCCTTCACCACGCGGTTGTAATCCATGATCTTCAGCTGATCGTGGGGGAAGACCACGGCCATGAAACTCTCGAAGGGCTCGTCACCGTCCGTGGGAAGGCCCTTGGCCCGGGCCTCGGCGCGGCGGGCCTGGCCATAGCGGATGGCGGCGGCGGTGCGGTGGTGGCCGTCGGCGATGTAGAGGGCTGCCACCCCGTTGAAGAGGTGCACCAGCTCGTAGACCACGGTCTCGCCCGAGACGACCCACACCGTGTGGCCGATGCCATCGGGCGTGACCACGTCGTAGACCGGAAGCTGCTTGCGGATGTCATTCACGATGCGGTCGATGTAGGGGACGGCCCGGTAGGTGAGGAAGACGGGCTCGGCGTTGGCAGCCTGCTCTGTGACGTGGCGGGTGCGGTCGTCCTCTTTGTCCTTGCGGGTGAATTCGTGGCGCTTGATCTGGCCCGTCTCGTATTCCTCGACGGAGCAGAGGCCCACCAGCCCCGCCTGCACGTGGTCGCCCATGCGCTGCTGGTAGACGTAGAGACAGGGCGTGTTTTCGTGGAAGAGAGTGCCGTTCTCGATCAGGGCGCGGAGGTTGGATACGCCCTTGGCATAGACAGCGTCCGAATGGACATCGGTTCCCGCGGGAAGGTCGATCTCGGGGCGACCCACATGGAGGAAGGAGTAGGGGTTGCCCTTGGCCAGCTCGGCGGCCTCCTGGGTGTTCACCACGTCGTAGGGAACGGCCGCCACCTGGGCGGCGAGTTCAGGGCGGGGGCGGTAGGCGCGGAAGGGCTTCAGCTGGGACATGGACACCTGCCTCGGAAGGGGCCCCCACGGGGCCGCACAGGCGCCATTATTCCCCCATGGGTGCCCTTTCGACGGTCCTTTGAAACTATTTTGACGAAAGTCCCAACTTTGGGACCTTTTTCGGGGCGGATTGTCAGGTCTCGCCGACCTTGGAACGTTGGTCCGTGATGATGGCCGCGTTCATCAGCAGTTCGGTCAGATGCAGATCGATGGTCGGCTCCACCCGGCAGGTCTCGACGAATTCGATGTCGGGACGGTCCCAGGCAAGGATCTCGTAGGCGGCGGGCAGTCCCTCCTCGGCCCGGTAGGCCGCATGCACCACCTCGCCATCCTTCAGGTACATCAGGCCCATCCCGGCCTCGGATTTGACCGTGAGGGTGCAGGTCTTCTTCTCCCAGTTGAGCAGCTGGAGGATGCTGTTCAGTCCGATGCCCCGGACCATGCCCGTGGGCTGGAACTGGGAGGCGGCGCGGATAGCGTCCATGAGGATGGTGAGGCGGGGCGGCTTCGTGAGGATCCGGATGGCGCCGAGCTGCAGGGGCGTGTTCATGTGCTGGCCCTCATCCAGGCCGGTCATCACGATGATCGGCACCTGGGGATAGAAGCGGTTCACCTTGGCGATCAGGTGGAAGCCGTCCATCACGGGCATGTTCAGGTCGGTGACCAGGACGTGGACCGGCTCCTGCTGGAGCATCTCCAGGGCCTGCCCGCCATTCTCAGCCAAGATGATCTTGAAGCCCTGGAGGCCCTTCAGCCCGGCCCGGTAGAGGCTCAGCATCGCCCGGTCATCCTCTGCCACCAGGAGGGTCTTGGCGGGGACGTCGGGTTTGGGCATGGGGTGAGGGCGGGTGGGGAGACTCATAAGCAAGGCTGATTCTACCTTCGACAGATGGTCATCGCTCCTCTCCTTTTGGAATTCGGTGGGCGGGGGATGGTTCCTTCGCCAGGATGGCCAGGGCCTCGGCGGCGTCCCCGGGGCTGCGGGCCTCCCAGGCCACCACCCAGGGGGGCAGCTCGGCGTCCTCGTAATCCCTCACCTTCCGGTGCCAGCTCACCAGGGTCTGCACCACGGCCTCGTGGATGTTCTCGGCCCTGGGCGGAAGGTGGCGATCCCAGATGGGTTCATGGAAGTACTTCAACAGGGTGGCTTCGGCGGGCTTGCCCCAGACGGCATAGCTGCGGTCCTGGGGGCCGCCCACAGGCTTCTGGTTCAGGTTTTCTCCATAGAGGTAGTAGAACACTGCGTCTCCGTCGCTCCAGTGCCGCAGCACGCTGAAGGCGCCCTTCAGGAGCAGGTCCTGGAGGTCGAGATCGAGAGGCTTGTCCGTGCGGAAATCCCAGGGCCCCATGTGGGCGTGGGCCACGGAGGGGTAGCCCACCTCGGTGATCATCACGGGCCGGTTGAAGCGGGCCGTCAGGGTGCGGGCCTTGTAGACGATCCACCACCAGGCGTCGCGGATCTGGTCGGGGCTGGGGTATTGATCGTATTTGGCGATGGGATCGTAGGTGTTGATGCCGATGACGTCGAGGCAATCGCCGAAGGTGAAGCTGTCGTGGCTGTCGAAGTTCACACTGTAGACCAGCTTGCCCTTGAAGACCTTGCGGACCTGGGAGGCCAGGCGCCGCCACTGGTCCGGGAAGGCGTGGGTGGAGGCCATCTCCGTGCCCAGGCTGTACCACTCCGCGCCGCCTTCCTGGGCCAGCTCGGCCAACCGTACGTTGAAGCCCGTGTAGTTCCGCCACCAGAGCCCCCAGTCATCCGGCATGATGTTGCCCCGCCACCAGTCGGCGTTGTCCGCCTCGTCCCGCAGGTTGATGGTGGGGAAGAACATCATGCGCAGGCCGCGCGCCCTGGCCTGCCGGAAGGTCCGGCGCAGGCTCTCCTCGGTGGGGCTGGAGGTGGGATGGCGGCGGATCTCGTTGCTGTGGCCCGTGTCCATGCGGTAGATGGCCTGCAGGCTCACGCAGGTGGCCCCGGTGGCGGCGATGCGATCGAGCTCCTCGCCGTAGTCGTAGTCCGGCACGCCCGCGTAAAGCCCCAGCACCATGCCTCGCGGCTGGGGCACCAGGGCCTTCCGCTGCCTGCGCCCCACGAACCAGAGGGCGAGGGGCAGGGCCAGGATGGGCAGAGCGATGAGAATGCGACGGACCATGCGTTATTGCTCCAGGATTCAGCCTAGCGGCTGAATCCTGGAGATAGGAACTGCATTGCTTTTCCTGACTCGCGGATCGCGGAGCCGAGAGCCTGCCGGAATCGAGTGTGGTGTCCCGCGAGAACCTGGATCACCCTCCCCGCTGAGACACCACGCTTGGCAGGGGTTTGGGGGGAGGCTCCAGGTCCGCGAGCACTCGCGAACGGGAGCACGCTCTGCGTGCGATACCTGGAGGGCAGTGCCCCCAATGGGGTGACAGATCTGGCACGCATGCGTGCCAGATCGCCAGAGGGGTCCTGCCCCGATGACCCTAGATCCCAGACAACGCAAGCGTTGGCTGGGGGAAGTGTGCTGGTCCTTCCCAATGTTGATCCCGCTATATCAGGGCCAGTACACTAGGTCCGCTCCACCCTGACTTGCACGATCCGGGTCCCTTCCATCCGCAGCACGGTGAGGCGGGCGCCTTCGACAAGGACGGACTCCTGGGGTTTGGGCACGTGGCCCAGGCGGGCCATGACGAGGCCGGCCAGGGTGTCGAAGCCACCCCGCTCCCAGGCCAGATCCAGGGCTTTGGCCACGTCCTCCACATGGGACTGGCCCGAAACGAGCCACACGCCCGGTTCCTG
Organism: uncultured Holophagaceae bacterium; assembly: GCA_903919165.1. Lineage (GTDB taxonomy): Bacteria > Acidobacteriota > Holophagae > Holophagales > Holophagaceae > Geothrix. The sequence goes on along the minus strand of CAIXHJ010000371.1, from coordinate 10,568 downwards.
CTCCACCACGCCGGCGGGTGCCTCGTGCTCATCCTGGATCTCGCCGAAGACCTCCTCCAGCAGATCCTCCATGGTGACCAGGCCCGAGACGCCGCCGAACTCGTCCACCACCAGGGCCAGCTGGGTGCGGGCCCGCTGGAGGTTCCGCAGCAGATCGGCCACGGGTTTGCTCTCAGGGACGAAATGGGGCGGCTTCAGGAGGGTGGCCAGGGGGGGCTGGGCGCCATCCGGCAGTTGCATGAGGTCCTTGAGCAGCAGCACGCCGCGCACGTGGTCGATGCCACCCTCAAAGACCGGCAGGCGGGAGTGGCGGCTTGCCGTGAAGGCCGCCCAGGCCTCTTGGATGGTGGCCGTCACGGGCAGGGCCACGATGCGCGTCCGGGGCGTCATCACCTCTCGTACCACGGTATCGCCGAAGGTGACCACGTTCCGGATGAGTTCCCGGTCCTCGGCCTCTAGGATGCCCTCCGCTTCGCCTTCCTCCAGGAGGGCCGTGACGGCTTCCTCGGTGGCATCCCCGTCGTCGTCATCCTTCGCCCGCTCCTCCGCGTGGCGACGGTCGATCATCCGCGCCAAGGGGTTGACCAGGGGACCGAGAATGGCCTGGATGGGCGCGTAGAACGGGAAGATCCGGATGAGCCAGAGGGCCGGATCCCGAGAGGCGAGCAGGGCCGGGAGGAGCAGGTCGAACAGCCAGAGGCCGCCCAGCACCAGGGCGCCCAGGGTCCAGGCGCCGCCGGGCAGGGCGTCATGGACCGGCCAGACCAGGACCACCACCACCAGCAGCAGCACCTGGTTCCAGAATTCCAGCCCCATGCCCAGAGTTCGGGGACGTTCCAGGAGTTTCGCCAGACGGGAATCGGTGATGGCTTCTTCTTCCAGCAGACGCCGCCGCTGCAGAGAGGGCATGGCGAGGAAGGCTGAGAGCAGGATCGCCATCGCGCTGCGATAGATCAGCACCGCCAGGGCGGCGAACAGGTACCAGGTTTGGGGGGCGCTGCCGCCTGAATCAGCCATTGTTTGAATGATCTTAGCGTGATTCTCCCCGGGCCAGGATCTGGCGGGTCAACTCGGCGCGGGCCTCGGCGCTGAGATGCATCTTCCGCCGCTCCGCCTCGCGGAAGAACTCCTTAGGATCGCGGCAGAGGCCGTCGGGCGTAGGTGGCAGGCCCTTGCGGACCCGGGCGGCGTTCAGGAATCGGTAGGGCTCCTTGGCGAGTTCGGGGCTCTGGAGGAAGTGGCGGAAAGTCCACCAGCCCCCCAGCACGAACCAGATGCCCAGCAGGGCCACGGCCTTGTGTTGCAGCCAGCGCATGCGTTCCGGCGTCTGCCGCACCTTCTGCCAGGCGATCCCAGCCCAGAGGTTCATCCCGATGATGATGGCGGTCATGAGCAGTGTGCCCGTCCAGCCCAGGCTGCCCCAGCCCCAGCCCGTGAGGCCCACGAACATCGGCGCCAGCAGCACACCGAAGATGAGGTTGAGGTGCAGCATGTAGAGCAGCAGGGATTCCATGCTGGCGGTCTTGATGGGATTGGCCCCGTTCCATCTGGGCCGCACCAGTTCAATGGCGCCCATGAGAGACCCGCCCAGGAGGATCCAGCCCGAGCGGGCGGCGACGCTGGGCAGTGTGGTGTTGGCGATGGCTCCGAGCTCGCCATATGTGAAGGCTCCGGTGGCGCTGTGCAGCATCCAGGTGCCGTTCTCCTGGAGCCACTCGCCGCCCCAGAGCCAGGTCTGCTGTCGGGAGGTGCCCCAGGCCAGCAGCACCGCCCCCACCACGGCCAATCCCACCAGGAATTTGGGTTCACTCCACCGGGCCTTGCCATCCACGGGTTCCACGCGCAGGTGCCGGTAGAGGCCACCCAGGAAGGCGCCGAAGGCCGGGAAGGCGATCCAAGGGAAGAGCGGAAACAGGGCCGACAGACCACGGTCGGTGTTCCCGTTGAAGAGGCCGCGGATGGGCAGCCACATCCCGTCCGCCACGCCATGGGCCCAGAAGTGGGGCGAGACCAGGGGCACGAAGACCGCGATCACCAGGGCGAGAAAGGTGAAGACCCTCGGGTTACGGACCAGGCGCGCCAGGCCCTGCAGGATCAGCAAAGAGAAGACGATGCACTGGAGCACGTCGATCTTGAAGAGCTCCCGCGCCTTCTGCACGGTGTTGAGCACGGTCCAGTCCGCGGCCGTGATGCCGGGGGCATGGAGGGCGTAGGCGCAGAGCAGGATGAAGCCCATGCGCCGGGCCGTGTCCGGCCAGAAGGGGCGCAGGGTGTTGTCGGCCCTGAAGGTGGAGATCACCAGGCTGTAGCCCGCGGCCATGGTGAAGCTGGGCGCCACCAGGCCATTCAGGTAGTTCAGCCAGTCCGGCCGGAGGCCGGGATGCAGCCAGACGTTGACGGCGTGCACCTCGATCATCACGATCACCGCCCAGCCGCGGAGCTGGTCGATCCAGTCGCAGCGCTTGGACGGAGTCAGGTCATTCCAGGTGGACATGGTCGGCCTCGGGGTGGATCGACGGGAAAACACGCACAGAGGTTCACGGAGGTATCGAAGGAAAGCATGCCATGGCCCTTGGGTTTTCTCAGCGACCCTCTGCCCTCTTCACGCTTCCGGCGACTGGGGTTCTGGTGCCAGGGTCCCGGGCTCCAGCTTCCCGGATCCCTCGGCCCGGGGCCTTCACGTAGGCCGCCACGGCACCCTGGAACCTCTGCTGCTGGAGGCTATCGGGGCGTCATATCGGATCCTCCTGGACGTGGCGGCAGCTGCGTGCTTCAGCGAAGAGTATCCCGCCCCAGAGCCTCGTAGGATTTCAGGACCGCCACCATGTCCTCGTCGCCTAGGCCAAGGGCCAGGGTCTGCTCGTGCACCCGCCGGCAGGCGTCGGCCAGGGGCGTGGGAATGCCGGCCTCCCTGGCCGCGTCCACCAGCAGCCGGTTCACGTCGAGGACATTGCGCACGGAGGCCTGGACCGTGAAGTCACGGCGGGCGATCTTGGGCGCCTTCACCCGGGCCACGTCGCTGGCCATGGGGCCCTCCAGCAGCACCTCGTTGAAGCGCGCCAGGTCCAGGCCCTGCTGGGCGGCGAAGTTCATGGCCTCGGAGAGGGCGGTGATGATGGCGATGTTGTAGAGGATGGTGCTCAGCTTCATGAGGGTGCCGCCGGGCACGGCCCCGCAGGGCACCAGCTTTCGGCACATGGCCGACAACAGCGGGCGCAGGCGCTCCAGATCCGCGGGTTCGCCCGCCATCATGGCCACCAGCTTGCCCTCCTCCGCTGGGACGCGGGAGCCGGAGACCGGTGCCTCCGCGTAGCGGCCCCCCACGGCGCAGATGTCTGCCGCCAGACCCCGGGCATAGGCCGGGCTGTGGGTGGCCAGGCTCACCACAAGGCGATCCTTCACCCGTTCCTCGAAGCGGGGCGTGCTCCGGCCCAGCACCTGGTCCAGGGCCGCGCCATCAACCAGCATGGTGAGCACCACCGGGCAGCGGTGGAACACCTCGGCGGACTCCGTCGCGAACTCCGCGCCACCCCGCAGCAGGGCCTCGGCCCTCCCTGGTGTCCGGTTCCACAGAAGGAGGGGGATGCCCGCCTTCTGCAGGTTCAGGGCCATGGGCTCGCCCATGGTGCCGAGCCCTATGAATCCGATGGTGTCCATGGGACCTCCTGGGCCTGTCGCTAGGCGGTGAGGCCCACTATAGCGAGGGAGGGGTGGGCTCCCGCCCGGTCATGGTGACGTCCCCAGACCACACCCGTCCCTGGGTCCGCCATGCCCTGCGATGGCCTGGGTGGCTATCATGCCCGCATGCTTCCCGAGGTCCTCCAGTCGCGACTGGCCCAGGCGTGGGGTTCCCTGCTCCTGTGCCGGGGCTGTCTCGACCCTGTGGGACGGGGCGCGGAGGCCGGTCTCTGCGCCCATTGCTGGACTGGCTTGTTGCCCCTTCCCGAGGGGCGCTGCCCACGCTGCGCCCTGCTCCATGCGGAGGGGGCCTGCCCCGAAGCCACGGCCTGGGCGCTGGGCGATGCGCTCTGGGACTACCACAGCGGCCGTCCGCCCCTGGGCGCCCTGCTGCTGCCGGGTATCAAGCAGGGCGAGGCCGGGTGGAGGAAGGCCCTCCTGGGACGACTGTCCAGGGCGCCCCTGCCGGTATGGGCCGCCGAGGTGGACCACGTGACTTCCGTGCCCAGCACGCCGCTCCATCGCCTTCTACGTGGCTTCGACCTCAGCGCGGAGGCGGGACGGCTGATCGCCGGGCGCGTCATACAACCTTTCACCCCCCTGCTGTCCAAGGGCTGGTCCAGCGTTCGCCAGGCCTCGCGTACGGAGTCCCAGCGGCGGCGGCTGCCCCGGAAGGCCATCGCCCTGCGTCGCGGGGCGGCGCCCCGCGGCATCATCCTGCTGGTGGACGACGTCTGGACCACGGGCACCACCCTGCTGCGCTGCGCCCAGGCGCTGAAGGAGGGGGGTGGCGATGAGGTCCGCGTGCTGACGCTGTTCCGGGCGCAGTAGACCCGATCGGGCTCAGCCCAGTGGCCGCCTCAAAGGGACGTGCCCCTTCGCCGCACGGGTGTAGGAGGCGGGCCAGGGCACCTCGACGCCAAGGATGTTCGCAGCACGCAGGGGCCAGCGGGGATCGCGCAGCAGCTCGCGGGCCAGCAGGACGAGATCGGCAGATCCCTCGGCCAGGATCTGCTCCGCCTGCTGTGGCTCCGTGATGAGGCCCACGGCGCCGGTGGGGAGGCCCGCCTCGACACGGATCCGCGCGGCGAAGGGCACCTGGTAACCGGGGCCCAGGGTGATCTTCTGATGGGGCACCAGGCCCCCGGAGGAACAGTCCACCAGGTCCACACCCAGCGCCTTGAGCTCCTTCGCCAGGGCCACAGATTGGTCCAGGTCCCAGCCACCTTCCGCCCAGTCCGTGGCCGAGATCCGCACGAAGAGTGGCAGTTCCTCGGGCAGGATGTTGCGCAGGGCGCCGACGACCTCGCGGACCAGACGGGTGCGGTTCTCGAAGGAGCCGCCGTAGGCATCCTCGCGGTGGTTCGAGAGCGGTGACAGGAACTGGTGCAGCAGGTAGCCGTGGGCCGCGTGGACCTCGATGACCTGGAAGCCCGCGGCCATGGCCCGACGGGCCGCATCCATGAAGGCCTCGATGACGGTCAGGATCCCGGCCTCGTCGAGGGTCGTGGGCACGGTCCAGCCCATGTCAAACGGCAGGGGGCTGGGGGCCACCGGCGTCCAGCCGCCGTCAGCGGCGAGCACGCTGCCGCTGCCCCGCCAGGGGGCGAAGGTCGAGGCCTTGCGGCCCGCGTGGGCCAGCTGGATGCCGGGCACGGCGCCCTGGGACCTGATGAAGTGGACGATGCGGGCCAAGCCCTCCGCCTGGGCCATGTTCCAGATGCCTAGGTCATCCGGGCTGATGCGGCCATCCGGCAGCACGGCAGCGGCCTCGGTGATGACGAGCCCCGCGCCGCCCTGGGCCAAACCGCCCAAGTGGACCAGGTGCCAGTCGTGCGGAACTCCGTCCTGGGCCTGGTACTGGCACATGGGCGACACCGCGATGCGGTTGGGCAGGGTAAGGCCACGTAGTGTGAGGGGTTGGAATAGCTTCGTCATGGGTGCTCCGATGCTAGGGTAAGGCTTTTTTGGGTAGGAACCCAGACGGCCCAACAAATCCACTGGGCCGTCCACGAAACCACCATCCCCTATCTTCCCTAACTCAAGGCGCGAAGCGCCCCGAGCGTAGAAGAAAGGACTATGCGAAGGGTTGCACCGCTCGGTTTGGCGTGCAGACTACTTACGGGTCGATTGTGACGACGATGAGCCGAAAGGAAACGCGATGCATGCTTCCCCTTCCTCCCTGGGTTTGGTCTTAGTCCTGCTCGCTACTCCAGTCGCACAAGCCCAGGAGATGTCCCCGCGCATGGGTTTCACAGCCTTCTTCACGCATCCGACCGATGAAGCGGCCAAGCTCTACGGTTCCGGGTGGAAGGTCAACCTCACCGTCCACGTCCGGAGGGAATATTTGGTCGAGGGAAGGCTGCGCTTCGAGATCGGCGAATTCCGCGAGGGCAAGGATTTCCTGACGTCGCCCTATTCAGGCGACCGCTACAGCACCCGGACCCGGCTGGTGGGCTATGACTGGCTCATTCCGTTCGGCCAAAAGCAAGCAACCGGGGTGGACCTGATCCTTGGCATCGGAGGGGCTCACTGGTACCGCGAGAGAAAGTCCTTCAGCCTCCCGGGGAACCCGAATCCGTACATTGAAACCTCGTCCTCCACTGAGAAACTTGCCTTCGCGGGAACGGTGGGGTTCCGAGTGCGCCTCACCCCAAATGTCGAACTTGAGATCCACCAGGTCCTCACGAGCCTGCCTGGAAGCAATCGGGATTTCGAGGACGCGGAACTCAGCCACACGGCCATTGGTGTGGGGGTCAGGTTTTGACCTCCTTTGGCTCAGAATGGGGCCCCTGCCCTATTCTGAGTTAACTGCCCACCCCGTATTCACGGGACCCCATCGGACGAAATAAGACTCGACCCCTCAGTCACCTGATTTTCGGCTCAAGACCAGCGAATCGGCTCTTCAATCGTTATCAACACTTACCGTCTTATTTCGTCTTAGGGAAAGGCGTTTGGCATCGGAATGCCAACGGCCCAGCAAATCCACTGGGCCGTGCACGAATGCACCACCCCTTGTCTTTCCTAACTCGGGGCGCAAAGCGCCCCGAGCCAGACTGGACTATGCCTGGTGGGCCAACACCTCCAGCGTTTTCTGAATCTCGACCTCCAGCTGTCCCGGGCGGACTTCCGCCAGGTCATAGGTGGCGTGCAGCATGGGCTTGTTCACCTTCAGGATGCGGGTGAGGTCGATGGGCGTGGCCGAGAGCACCACATCGCAGGGCGTGGCCTCGATGGTGGCCTCGAGGTCCTTCACCTGATGCTCCCCGTAGCCCATGGCTGGCAGGATGCCTTTGGCGTTGGGGTATTTCCGATAGGTGGCAGCGATGGAGGCCACAGCGTAGGGCATGGGATCCACGATCTTGGCTGCGCCGCAGTTCCTGGCCGCGACCACACCGGCCCCGTAGGTCATGGAGCCGTGGGTGAGGGTGGGACCGTCCTCGATGACCAGCACGTTCTTGCCCTTGATGAGCTCGGGCTTGGGGCAGGAGACTGGGCTGTTGGCGCGGATGACGCGGGCCCCGGGGTTCACCATCGCAGCGTTGTCCTCGATGGCCCTGATGTCCGCTTCCTTGGCGCTGTCGCACTTGTTGATGAGGATGATGCCGGCCATGCGGAAATTGGCCTCGCCCGGGTGGTAGGCCATCTCGTGGCCGGAGCGGAGGGGATCGGCGATGCAGATGTGCAGGTCGCTCTTGTAGAAGGGCAGGTCGTTGTTGCCGCCGTCCCAGAGGATCACGTCCGCCTCCTGCTCGGCGCTGCGGATGATCTGCTCGTAATCCACGCCCGCATAGACCACGAACCCGTTGTCGATGTGCGGCTCGTACTCCTCGCGCTCTTCGATGGTGCACTCGTGCTTGTCCAGGTCGCCGTAGTCCGCGAAGCGCTGGCAGGCCTGCCTGGCCAGGTCGCCGTAAGGCATGGGGTGGCGGATGGCCACCACCTTCTTGCCCAGCTTCTTGAGGATGTTGCTGATGAAGCGCGTGGTCTGGCTCTTACCCGCGCCGGTGCGGACGGCGGTGATGGCGATGACCGGCTTCGATGACTTGATCATGGTCTTGTCGGCGCCCAGCAGCTCGAAGTCGCAGCCGTGAGCGATGCACAGGCTCGCCAGGTGCATCACCGTGGCGTGGAGGACATCGGAGTAGGAGAACACCGCGGCATCCACCTTCTCGCGCTGGATCAAGTTCACCAACTCGGACTCGTCGAAGATGGGAATCCCTTCCGGGTACAGCTTCCCGGCCAGCACGGCGGGGTAGCGGCGGCCCGCGATGTCAGGGATCTGGGTGGCGGTGAAGGCCACCACCTGGTAGTCCGGGTTGTCCCGGTAGACGGTATTGAAATTATGGAAGTCGCGTCCCGCGGCTCCCAGGATCACCACGCGTCGTGTCGCCATGACACTATGCCTTTCGGTCCAGCGGGGGGCCGACACGCTCGGTGGTGGCAGTCCTGGTCCATCCGCGACCCAGGGAGGATATCCCCCTTCTGAATGGGTTGAGTATCCGGTTGTGGCCTGAATCACAAGCGCGTTATCGGTCTATGCTTTTCCCATGACCATACCAGCCCATCTCACGGCCTTCTTCAAGCGCTGGCGACGCCTGATCCTCGTCCTGACAAGCGCCTATGCGCTGTGGATCCTGGCGGGCTTCTTCCTGGTCCCCGCCCTGGTACGACCCCGGATCGAACGCGAGGCTACCCGGGCCCTGAAGCGCCCCGTCACCGTGGCGAGGCTGCGCTTCAATCCGTTCACCTTCGGGGTCACCGTCGGGAGCTTGCGCGTGGCGGAACATGGTGGCGGCGACTGGATAACCCTCCGGCGGATGTACGTGGACTACGACTTCTGGCGCCTGCTTCGCCATACGGTGGGCTTCTCCACAATCGAGGTGGAGGGACTCACCTTCCGGGCTTCGCTGGACAACAAGGGGCGTCTCAACTTCCAGGACCTGATCGAGGGAGATGGTAAAAAGGAAGAGACACCTCAGTCCAAGGGGGCGGGCTGGATCCTGGATGTCCGCCACTTCGCCTTGCGTGAAGGCAGAGTCGAATTCCAGGACCGGTCTGAGGCGGCTCCCTTCCAGACGGTGGTGGGGCCCATCGCCTTCACCCTGGAGGGACTGCGCAGCGAGGTGGGCCATCGCAGCGGCGTGTCGCTGGAGGCCTGGACCGAGGCCAAGGAACACCTGGTCTGGAAGGGGGATCTCGGCTTTCAGCCCTTCGCCTCCAAAGGCAGTCTGCTGCTGGAGAACCTATCGCTGCCCAAGTACCGGCCCTACGAACAGGAGCAGGTCACCACGGAGATCCGCAGCGGCACCGCCGCGGTCCATTCCCAGTACCGCATCGAGTGGGGGCAGGGTCGCCATGTCGCGGAACTGTCCGACATGGGACTCACGCTCAAGGATGTGAAGCTGGCCGAGCGGGGCGTGCCGGAACCCGCCGTGGAACTGCCGCTCCTGCAGATCCGCAATGGCAGGATGGACTTGCTGGCGTCTACGATGGAGCTCGGTTCCATCACCGCGGAACAGGGCGTGGTGCGCCTTCAATTGGCCAAGGAGGGCGGGCTCAACCTGTCCCGGATCTTCACACCATCCAAGCCCCGGGCCAAGAAACCCGACGAGAAGCCATTCCAACTGGTGATCCGCGATTTGGCTCTCAAGGGGTTCCGCCTGGGCTGGGAGGACCTGGGTCAAGCCCGTCCCATGAAGGTGGAGGCCGCGGATGTCAACCTGCACTGGCAGGATCTGTCGCTGGATCCGGCGGCGACCAGCAAGGCTTCGCTGGACCTCAAGCTGGGCACCGGTTCACTGAAGATCGACGGGAGTCTGGCCCTGCTGAAGACCACCGGGGAACTGAGCCTGAAGGCTGATGGACTGGACCTCGGCATCTGGAATCCGTACCTGGACTCGACCCTGGACCTGCGCATCGCCTCCGGGAAACTGGGGGTGGACGGCCGCCTGCGCTATGCCTTCGAGGGGCGCAAGTCCGACGGCCTTTCATTTCTGGGTGGGGCTTCCGTGCAGGGTCTGGAGGTGCGGGATGCGGCCCAGAACGAGCCCTTCCTCCGCTGGAAGCAGTTGCGGATCTCCGGCGCGGAACTCTATTCCGCCCCGTTCTCCGTGGCCATCAAGGCTGTGGACTGGATCGATCCCGAGGGGCGTCTCGTGGTGCAGCAGAGTGGCGGCACCAACGTGGCCCTGGCTCTCCGGTTGGACCAGGGTACCAAACCCGCACCCGTGACCGCCTCGGCGCTTCCCCCAACCCCAGCGTCCGCGCCAGATCTCACCATCACCAAGCTTGTCATTTCGGGCGGTCGTCTCAGCCTGATCGATCGCTCCGTGCAACCGAATGCGGCCCTGGTGCTGAGCGACCTGGAAGGCTCGTACCTGGGCCTGTCCAGCCATCCCGAGGCTTCCTCGAAGGTGGACTTCCGGGGACGCGCTGGGGGCCTCGCGCCCGTCACCATCACGGGCCACGCCATGCCCCTGCGCAATGATCTCGACACCGACGTGGTCCTGAAGATCCAGGGCGCCGACCTCACAGACTTCACGCCCTACACCGGCAAGTACCTGGGCTACACCGTGCAGAAGGGCAAGCTCGACGTGGACGCCCACCTGCGCATCGATCATCGCAACCTGAAGGCCGAGAACGCTGTGAAGCTCGATCAGTTCTACCTGGGCGAGAAGGTGCAGAGCCCCGATGCCACAGGCCTTCCCGTGAAGCTGGGCCTGGCCATTCTCCGGGACCGGAAGGGCGTCATCGCCTTTGACCTGCCCATCGAGGGCAGCCTCGATGATCCGGACGTGAAGTACGGCAAGCTTGTGTGGAAGGCCATCTTCGGGCTGCTGGGGAAGATTGCCACCTCGCCCTTCACGCTGATCGGCAACCTCTTTGGG
>CAIXHJ010000370.1 GCA_903919165.1 uncultured Holophagaceae bacterium | reverse complement strand
TGCCGGGCCTCTACCGGCAGCGCATCGAGCAGCTCCTGGAGGAAGCGCGTCTCGCGGGCCAGCTGCCCGCGGAACGCCTCCTGGCGGAGGCCGGCGTGCTGGCCGAGCGCCAGGATGTGCGCGAGGAGCTCATCCGCCTGGCGGCTCATCTGGACGATTTCGCCGAGCGCCTCGCCAAAGACCACCTCGAGGGCAAGGCCGTGGACGTGTGGTGCCAGGAAGTGCTGCGCGAACTCAACACCACCGGCAGCAAGTGCAAGCGGATCGACATGACTCGCGCCGTCATGGAAGCCAAGGGCGTGCTGGACCAGATCCGGGAGCAGTCCGCGAATCTGGAATAGCTCACATTCCCAGCGGATCGTAGGGCAGATCCATGGCGCCCTTCCAAGCGCCGAAGAAGCGGGTGCGGGTCCAATCCTCGGTGTTGGGCCTGAGGCGGCGCATGCGGCGGGAGAGGAACCAGACACTGCCGTCCTTCATCCGGAACTCGTCGTACTGCGCCAGCCGCACCTTCGCCATGTCATCCGGCTCAACTTTCCCTGGGAATACGGCCCAGGTCCAGCGCGCCGCGGCCAGGCTCTCGGCCCAGGCCCTGCTCTCCATGAGAGCGGGATCCGTCACCACGGTCAGCGCCGCAACGCCAGCTCTTCCATAGATGAAACCATCGAATCGGACTAGGGTATGCCCCTGTCGGAGGAAGGGACCTGTCCCTGGCACCCGCCATCGGGACAGACAGCCGAGTGGGTCGTCCTGACGGGATTTGAACTGGAGGTCCAAGGTCGTCGGATCGATGACCCGCATCTCACCCCCCATCCGCTGCACCTCAGGTCCAAGCGCCATCGCAACCCGCGCGGCATCCAGGATGGACCCATCCTGCATCGGCCAGCCGGTCCGGACCGTGATCCGCCATCGCCGTCCATGGCGGGAGGCCTGGAGCCCCGAAGCCAACTGCCCGGCCCAGGCACCTCCGGAGGACTTCTCGACCAGGGTGAGGTCCGACTGCGCTACGAGAAGGACCTCCAGCCTCGACCCCGCAGGCATCAGGACTTCCAAACGGGCCTCGTCCTCACCGAATTCGGGGCTGGCCTTTGCGTAGAGTTCACGGCCCTCCATCAGGGGGATGGGCACCAGTGTCCTCTGGTAGACCAGGTACCCCGCTACGGCGAGCGTGGACAGCACCAACGCGATGGACAGGGCCAAGCGTGTTTTCATCTCAGACCTCCCGGAGAAGATGCGCCAGCGGCTCGATGCGGCGCAGGGCCTCCTCGATGTCCGCCATGGCCACGTCGCGGTGGGGAATGAACCGGATGGCCGAACCCACCGGCAGGGCACGAACGCCAGCACTGTCCAGGGCCGCCAGGGCGACCGCCGCATCGGGCACGGGGACCAGCAGGATGTTGGTCTCGGGCACGGGAGCGGCCAGGCCGAAACCCCGCAACCCTTCGGCAAGACGTCGTGTCTTCGCGTGGTCCTCGGCGATCCGCGGCAGGTAGTCCAGGGCCACCAGCCCTGCGGCACCCATCACGCCACCCTGGCGGATCCCGCCCCCCAGCATCTTTCGGAGGCGCCGCGCTTCGGCCAGCGCGGGTTTTGAACCGCAGAGCAGCGAGCCCATGGGCGCACCCAGTCCCTTGCTGAGGCAGACCTGCACCGTATCCACGCCCTCGCTCAATGCGGACAGCGGAGCGCTCAGGGCTGCGGCGGCATGCCAGAGGCGCGCACCATCCAGATGCACCACAAGCTTCGCGGCTTTCGCGGCGATCACCAGGGCGCGATGTTCCTCCGGGGGTGTCACCGTACCGCCGGCGAAATTGTGCGTGTTCTCAAGGCAGAGCAGGGTTGTGCGCAGCGTGTAGTAGGGACCCGGCGATCCAGCGGCTTTCGTCACCTGCGTGGGCGCGGGGCGGCCAGGACCGCCCTCCCAGGGCAGGGCTTCGGGCATGCCCCCCGCCAGCCAAGCCACTGTGCCCAGTTCCGAGCCCAGCACGTGGGCCTGGGCCGGGGCGAGGAAACGGTCACCGCGTTTCAGATGCAGCATAAGGGCGATGAGGTTGCCCATGCAGCCCGAGGGCACCCACAGGGCCGCCTCCATGCCCAGCAGCTCCGCCACCCGATCTTCGAGGCGGGCCAGCGTCGGATCGTGGTCCAGCACGTCGTCGCCGACCTCCGCCGAGGCCATGGCCGCCCGCATCTCGGGCGAGGGCCGGGTGACGGTGTCGGAGCGGAGGTCGATGGGTCGCATGGGGAGATTCAAACATGGCGCGTCGACTTGGGCTTGACAAAACTAGTTTGCAATACAAACTGGTTTCATGGCAAAACCTGAAGACAACCCCAAAGCCATCCTGGACCTGGATCGAATGGTCCACGAACCCGCCCGGCTGGCCATTCTCACGGTGCTGGCGTCGGCCAAAGAAGTGGCCTTCCTCTTCCTGCAGCGGGTCACGGGCCTGAACAAAGGCAACCTCTCGAGCCACGCCCAGAAGCTGGAGGCGGCTGGCTACCTGGAAACCGTAAAAGCCTTCCAGGGGCGCATCCCCGTGACTAGCTTCCGCATCACCGAGGAGGGCCGGGCCGCCCTCCGTCTCTACCACCATCAGATGCGCGCCCTGCTTCCAAAGGAAGGCAAGCCATGACCACACCTGACTTAAAGGTTCTCGAGTCCTTGACCCGCGACTACGCGGCATTCCAATCCAGGAAGAGCGGCTTGGCCACGGCTCTGGGAGGACTGATGGCGATCATCCTGGTGCTCACGGCCCTGAGCCCCAACCTGATGGGCGCGGACCTGCTAAAGAGGCCGCTGCTGGACTACATCCTGTTCGTGCCTTTCCTGTGGCTGGTCTTGAAATGGTTGGGCGGGCTCCTGCTCTACCGGGGACTCGGAACGGTGAAAGCGATGCCGGATGAACGCTATGAGCGCCGCCGATGGTTCTGGATCCTGGGCCTCGCACTGTTCCTCATGGCCTTTCTCCTGGTCGGCCTCTACAGCTTCATGAATGGATTCCTCATCCAGAACCCATCCGGCGAACCTGTATGCCCTCCGGCGTCATGGGTCCTTTGGCTCCCGCTGCTCTATCTGCTTCCCATGCCCTGGGTCATTCGCGGTATCGAAGAAGCTCGAGTCTACGCAGTCCTTGTCAGTCAGTGCATGATCTGGCTCGTACCTTTGTTCCTTTTTGCTTTCGGCCCCAGAAACCCTCCCGACCGCGTCTGGACGATGGCAGGCCACCTCTCCATGAGCGCCTTCCTGATCCTCATCCTGCTCATACAGATCTGGGGCGCCCTGGCCATGATCCGCGGCTGGAAGGAGCACCGGAATTACCTGGCCATCCTCAGGGCACTGCCCCAGGAATCCTGAACCCTCTGGCAGACTGTTCCTTTGCGCCGGAGTTTAGATGAACCTGCTGCACGCCATCCTCCTGGGTCTCATCCAGGGCCTGACGGAATTCCTGCCGGTGTCCTCCACGGCCCACCTCACCTTGGCCGAACACCTGATGTTCAAGGGCCAGCCCATGCCTCTGGCCTTTGACGTGCTGCTGCACGTGGGCACACTGCTGGCCCTGTTCATCTACTTCCGCCGGGACCTGATCCAGATCTTCATGGGCTGCATTGGCCGCGACAGGGAGGGGCGCCGTCTGGCGATCTGGCTCTTGGTGGCGATGATCCCCACGGGCATCTTCGGCATGGCCACCCGCGGCGTGAAGGAGGCGGCGAAGGAGCACCTCT
>CAIXHJ010000369.1 GCA_903919165.1 uncultured Holophagaceae bacterium | reverse complement strand
CGCAGCCGCACGGGGTGGGGTCCATGGGCAGGCAGTTCCTCCATCCGGTCGAAGGTATAAATGGCTGAGTGAATCGTTGCTGCCGGCAAGCCGATGCGATTCCTAAGCAGGTACCGGCCCCGGTTGATTGGACATGAATTTAGCATCAGGCAGCGACCTTGGCGAGCCACTCGGTTCTGGCCTCGTCCGGCGACCGCCAGCGAAGCTTTTCCAGGCGCCACTCTCGGTTGTAGTGCCCCACGAAGGTGGCCACGGCCTTCCTGAGGTCTTCCAGGGTCTGGTAGATCCGACCGGTGATGACTTGCTGCTTGAGCGTCTTGAAAAAGCGCTCCGCAACTCCGTCCGTCTCGGGCTCCCGTACATAGCCCAGGCTCTGGCGGATGCCCCACAGATCCAGTTCCTTCTTGAAGTGCCCGGAGGTGTATTGGCAACCATGGTCGTGCCGAACCGCCAAGCCCGCCGCGATGCCGGCGGCCACCCGGCCATAGTGCTTTTTCAGCCCCATGCGGACGGGCTCCAGGGCGTTGAACCGGTCGCCGTTCTTGGTGACATGCCAGCCCACAACCTCGGCATTCCAGTGTTCGATGGCGGCAAAGATCCAGACCAGGCCCTCTTTCACGACCATGACCTTGGTGCCATCAGTCCCCCACATCTCGTTGGGCTTGTCCGTGGTGATGCGACCATCGTGAAGCTTGTCCTCGCCCTGGAACGCCCGGTGCGGCGACAGGAGCCTGTTCTCCCGCATGATCCGGAGAATCCGGTGGCGACCCACGCAGATCTTTTGGCTGTAGCGGAGCCTCGCCCAGACCTTGCGGTGTCCTTCCTCGATGAAGGGGCTGGCCGCCAGGTCTGCCTGGATGTGTTCCAGCACCTCGGCGTCGGGTACGGCCGGCTTGGGGCCCCGACGCGCACCCTGGACCTTGGGGAGGCGGCGGAAATAGACACTGGAGCGGGGCACGCCCCAGGCCAGGCAGACCCTCCGAATCCCATAGCGCTGGCCCGTCGCCGGGGAGATCGTCGCGCTCATTTCCTCGACCTCCCCGGCCAAAAAGCCCCGCTCCGCTTGCCCTTTTCCCGGAGCAGCTCGACCTCCATGGTTAGTTCGCCGATGTGGCGCTTTGCGGCGTCCAGCTCGGCCAGGAGGGGGTCCCCCTCACGCTCCTTGAGCCCCAGTTCCATGCCGGTGATGGCCTTGGTGCGCCAGGCCTCCAGGCGGCTCATCTCCACGCCGGTATCGCGGGAAACCGTGTCCAGCGGCTCGCCTTGCAGCAGCCTCAGGACGACCTCCATTTTCTTCTTGCGGCTCCAGCGCTGGATGTCAGCCACGGCCACCTCCTGCAGCCATTTTGGCGCAAGGGCGAATGGTTTCATCGAAGCATCCTTGCGGGATGGGCCCGAACTGGCCGCCGCGGCCCGTGCTCGGCGGTGGAAACCCCGTGGACTGCGCCCGTTCCCATGGAAAGCGTGTGGACTGCGCTCCGCGCACCGGCGTCGGTCGGGGGCGTTCCGCCCCCTCCCCGCCTGCCCACACCCTTTCCACGGGGCCCCAGGGCGCACCGGCCCTGCGGGCCTGCCCACCGGCTTTCCACCCCCTCGGCCCCTGGCTGGAGACCGCTTCGCGTTCTCCACACGGCCCGCTGATGGCCGCCATCAGCAGCAGCAAGGTTGCCTGGGGAACCCGCTCAAATTCTCCTCGCCGCCGACTGCTCCGCAGCGGCTCACGTCCTGCGCATCTCTGTTCCATGAATTACCCCTCCTGGTGGTCCAGGAAAATGGGGGGCGGTGCAGATCAGGCTACCGGCGCGATCCTCCTCCGGCTGCGAACGAAGCCTTCATTCAACCGGGAGGACTCCCTGGCCCGCGGCTACAGCCTTACGATCCCCGAGCAGCGCAACGCGGCGCGCAAGGCGGCCCTCCGGACCTGG
>CAIXHJ010000368.1 GCA_903919165.1 uncultured Holophagaceae bacterium | reverse complement strand
GGCGGTTGGAAATCCGAGGAACGATGGGCCGGAACTGATCGAACCCCTTCGCGCCAGATTGTAGAATACCCATGGGATCACAAAGGAAGACTGGCAGTGGCCCGCATGGGAATGCAGCACCGATTCCTCCTCCTGGTGATGGTCGCACTGTCAGCCGCCCAGGGGCTCTCCCAGGCGAGCGCCACCCCGGGGCGCACCACCTGGGTAGGAACCTTTCAATTGGGGGCCAGCGTCTGGCCGGGGCTGCGAGACGTCTCCATTCCCCCCAGCGGGTTCGAGGTTCTGGATCTGGGCCGGTTCCAGACCACCGGGGGCAACCTGGAGATGGGACTCTACCGCGCCTACCGAACCACCCCGGATCGCGAGCTGCAGGCGGGAGGGGAATTCGGTGTCTGGTGGCATGGGAGCGGGAACCGCACGACCTTCACGGACATGAGCCTCAGGACCCGCATACAAGCGGAGCCCGCCGCGAACGGAGGGCACCTGACGGGAAGTGTCCGGGTGGTCTGGGCAGGGCCGCGGGTGGCTCCCTTCGTGGGCCTCGGAGCGGGCTGGTACATGCTGGTGTTCAAGGAGACCTTTGACGCCGCGGTGGTGGACACCCATGTGCGGGCGAATGCCCCCGGGGGCTTCCTGACAGCCGGGTTGGAGGTGCGGGGGGCCTCACCCTTCTCATTCCGGGCCGACACCCAGGTTCACTTCGTTTCGTTCGGGGGCTCCGCCCTGCGGGGGCAGCACGTGAACGGGCCCGTCTATACCCTCCGAATCGGGGGTTCGATGCGGTTCTGAATCCGCTCCCGTCGCCAAACGAGTACGCTCGCCGGTGGCGGGCGCTTCCCGGCGGGGAGTGAGTCCACCCAATCGTGCTGGGTGCTTGGGTCAGGGTGAACCGTCCAATCGAAATCGAGGTCGGGGATGAGGTGGTAGTTGGCCTCCCTGGCCGGCCCCTTCAGGAACACATTTTCCTTTTCCTGGTCTGGAACAGATGGAAGGGTGCAGGCATCCAACCAGCAGACAACCGTCAAACCCAAACCCATCGGCTGGAGGCATCATGCCGCCTGGAAACACATGCTCCAAACCGCCCGCGAAGGTCATCGAGAAAGTCACGGTGGAAGCCTGCCTCGCAATCGCGCGGAAGGTCCAGCGGGAAAGGCAGCTTTCTGGCGATGAGACCGGATCAGAGGCCGCTTGCCAGGTGGCCCGGTCCATCGAGGATGAGTTGCTTAGGATCAAATGAATTTCAAGTGATGTCCTCGGCAGCGACGAATACCTTCCCCCCTGACCGCAAGAACCGCAGGGAGGCCAGTCTTTGGGCCGGCCCTCTCTATTTCACGCCCTTCTTCCATTCCTTGAACATTGGCCCTAAAGGTATCGGGTTTTAGGGCCGGGTTTTCGCTTGGGTTTGAACTGTTCCTTGGGTTTGGCGAACCTGGAAAGGTGAGAACGCATTGCCCACACGAAATGGGCAGGAAGGCCCGTCTTACGCCTTGGCACTTTCCTGCGTTGGGTGGGGGTGAAGAGCCTTCCCTGTCTCCGATCCGATCTCCGTTTATCAAACTTGTAGAGCGAATAGATCGCGAACAAGACGAAGGACGCGACCATCAGGAAGAGCAAGAGTCGAAAACTCATGGACCACTCCAGGCAAAACAGGGAAGTCAGGCTACCAGCACCGCCCGATCAGGTCGGGCAATCAAGTGGTGGTACAGAAGGCTCCCTGAAGCGGTCCTGTTTTGGGGGGATACTCTAGAGTGGTATGAAAACTATCCGCTCATCTCATAAAGATGCCATGCGGCCGCAATTAAGAAGGCCCCGAAACCTGACGGTGACGGGGCTTTCTGGCGGAGAGTGGGGGATTCGAACCCCCGAACGGCTTTTGACCGTTACACGATTTCCAGTCGTGCTCCTTCAGCCACTCGGACAACTCTCCCGTGGCTCCGCGCAAAGGCGGAAGCAGCAAGGTTATCACGGCCTTGGGCTTGGGCCAAGGGCCGTGATCGGAAGGGCTACATGGCTTCGAGCACGGCGACCAGCAGCTTCCAGAAGTTGCCGACGGAGGGCACGCTCACGTGCTCGTCGGGCGTGTGGACGTCCCACATGCTGGGCCCGAAGGACACCATTTCCATGCTGGTGTACTTTTCGCCGATGAGGCCGCATTCGAGGCCGGCGTGGATGGCGATGATCTTCAGCGGCTTCCCGAAGATGGCCTGGTTGGCATCGTTGACAATGCGAACCAGGGAGGCCTCGGGCTCGGGCTTCCATCCGGGATAGCCTCCAGAAGTGTAGGACTCGAATCCCGCCAGGGCACAGGTGGCGGCGATGCGCTCAGTCAGTGCTGCCTTCGAGGCGTCGATGGAACTGCGGGTGAGCAGGTTCACCTCCACAGCGTCCTCGCGGGTCTCGATGACGCCGAGGTTCGTCGAGGTCTGGACCAGGCCCTTGATGTCGGGGCTCATGGCCTCGACGCCGTGGGGCAGGGCGAGGAGCAGCTGGATGAGGGCATCCGCATCGGTGCTGGACATGGCCTGGGCGGCCTCGCCGGTCTCGAGGGCCAGGTGGAGGCCCGAGTCGAAAGCACCCAAGGCCGCGCGCCAGTGGGTCTCGTGAGCGGCCAGGCCCTGCCGGATGGCCTGTTCCTTGGCCGGGTCCAGGAAGATCATGGCCGAGGCTTCGCGGGGGATGGCGTTGCGCTTGTTCCCGCCCTTGATGGACGCGAGGGCGAGGTTGAATTCTGGCCTCAGGAGACCGAGGACCTGGGCCAGGAGGCGCAGGGCGTTCCCCCGGCCGGCGTTGATGTCGATCCCGGAATGCCCGCCCTTGAGGCCGGACACCTTCAGGCGGTAGGCGCGGCTGCCCGCGGGAGGGGCCGTACGGGTGAGCTTGCGGGTGGCGATGGTATCCACACCCCCGGCGCACCCGATGGTCAGGAAACCCTCCTCCTCGCTGTCGAGGTTGAGGAGGAACTTGGCCTTGAGGCGGCCCGCCTGCAGGCCATTGGCGCCGGTGAGGCCGGTTTCCTCGTCGATGGTGATGAGCGCCTCGATGGGTCCGTGGACGATGTCCGTGCTGGCCAGGACCGCCAGTGCCGCGGCCACGCCGATGCCGTTGTCGGCACCCAGGGTGGTGCCCGTGGCCCGGAGGAGGTCGCCGTCCCTCCAGACCTGGATGGGATCCCGCGTGAAGTCGTGGTCGGTGCCCTCGTTCTTCTCGCAGACCATGTCCACGTGGGCCTGGAGACAGGTGGTCGGGCGGCCTTCCCGACCCGGGGTGGCCTGCTTCCGGATGATGACGTTCCCGACTTCGTCACGCTCGACTTCGCAGCCGAGGGCCTTAGCCTGGTCGGCCACCCAGGCCGCGGCCGCGGCCTCGTTCTTAGAACCCCGGGGAATCTTGGACAGCTCCAGGAAGTAGGACCAGATGGTCTTCGGTTCGAGCGACTCGAGCAGGGCGTTCACAGGATCTCCACGAGAAGAAGCGCCGGCCGAAGGCCGGTGTTGCCTCCTCAGAGTACCGGCGGGTCTGCGGGGCCGGCGTGACGGGGATCACGATGGGTGGACCCTGAGCGATTCAGCGTGCCAGCGAGAGGATGGTTCCGACCCCTTCGGGCGGGCGTCCGACGATGGACTGGTAGTTGCCGCGGTCCGTGGCCCCTTCGGTGACGAGCACCAGCAGGGTCTTGTCGGTGCCGAGCAGGCCGCTGGCCCGGAACTCCGCTGTCGAGGCGTCGTCATGCAGGGCCGCAGCCCCGGTCTCTTCCTCGACGACCCCAGCTTCGGCCAGCTCCCGCAGGTCCCATCTGTCCGCACGAAAGGCTGGCACCTCGTTGAAAGGCACCAACGGTCCGCTTGGTTGTTGACGCCCACGGTACTCTTCAACCTAACGGCGGATCACCCGCTCTAATCGAATGGAATTGGAGGTCAGAACATGCGCTCACGCCCCTTTTTGCCCTTGATGATGCTGCTGCCAGCCATCTCGTCACCGGCCCAGGTGAGCATCAGCATCGGCCTGCCCCACATGAGCATCGGCATCAACGTGCCGACCGTGCCGGAGCTGGTGCAGGTGCCAGGTTCCCCGGCATACTATGCCCCGGGATTGGATACGAACTTCTTCTTCTACGATGGCATGTACTGGGTTTTCAAGGACGATTACTGGTACGCGAGCTCCTGGTACAACGGACCTTGGGCACCGGTGCATCCCGAGGCCGTGCCGCTGTTCATCCTTCGGATCCCGGTTGCCTACTACCGCCAGCCCCCGGCCTATTTCCGGGGATGGCAGGCAGATGGCCCGCCGCGGTGGGGGGATCATTGGGGTTCCGACTGGGCGCGCCGTCGTCCCGGATGGGACCAGGTGGGCCGCCGCCCGATGCCCCCACCGGCCCCGCTGCCCGTTTATCAGAAGAACTTCAGGGGAGAGCAGTATCCGACGCCGGAACGTCAGCACGCGATCCACACGCAGAATTACAGCTACAAGCCCAAGGAGCCGGTGGTGCGCGGAAATTACGCGGCTCAAACCCAGCACAGCCGCAGCGCCCCCAAGGAGGGACGCCCGGAGGAAGCGCCCAAGCATCGCTAGTGTGGTGTCCCGGGAGAACCTGGATCATCCTCCGCGCTGAGACACCACACTTGGCGGGGGTTTGGGGGCACGGCAGTGCCCCCAATGGGGTGACAG
>CAIXHJ010000367.1 GCA_903919165.1 uncultured Holophagaceae bacterium | reverse complement strand
TCAACCCGCAGATGACCTTCGTCTACATCTCCGGGGCTGGAGCTGATAGCACCGAGCACGGGCGCATCATGTGGGCGCGCGTGAAGGGCATGACCGAGAACGCGCTCTTGCGCCTGCCTTTCAAGGCCGTCTACCTGTTCCGTCCTGGCGCCATCCAGCCCTTGCATGGCATTACTTCACGGACACAGTTGTACCGGGTCCTCTACCGAGTGTTGCAGCCGGTCTTCCCTGTCCTGAAGGTGGTCTGGCCCGACAGCTTCACGACCACCGAACAGCTTGGCCGGGCCATGATCCACACAGGCCTCCAGGGGGCTCCGAAGGCTGTGTTGGAGAACCGGGACATCAACCGGCTGTGAAGGTCTCAAGCTCCAGCAATCGCGTCTTCCGCTCCGGCGATCCGAAAGCGCTCCAGCCACCGGGACCGTTCGCGGCCACCACGCGATGGCAGGGGACGAGGATGAGGATGGGATTCGCCTTCACAGCTCGCCCCACGGCCCGCGCCGCGCCAGGGCGCCCGGCCAACAGGGCCACCTCGCCGTAGCTGATGGTCTGCCCCGGTGTCGTAGACCGCAGGATCACGGCCACCTGGCGCTGGAAAGGCGTGAGGTCTGACAAGTCCACGGGGATCACGCCAAGCTTCTGGGGGTGGCCGGCGAGGTGCGACATGAGTTTGCGCAGGGCTTCCAATACCCAAGTCGGCGCGCACCTGTCCTCGTGATCCGGGAATCCTTCGTGGAAGCGCAGGCCGCAGATGCCCTCCACCGTCCATGTCAGGTGGATCCGGCCGAGGGCGGTGACGAAGGAGCAAACGCTGCGCATGGGTGGATCCAGCTTCCCTTCAAGCGGAAATGCGCTCTATTTCTCCTTTGGGTGGGATGAAAGTCATGGCCCGTTCGGCCAGGGCGGCGATGGTGAGGGAGGGGTTCACTCCGATGTTGGCGGAGATCGCCGATCCGTCGATCACATACAGGCCTTCGTACCCGAACAACCGGTGGCGGTGGTCGATGGCACCGGACTTGGCCGAATCGCCCATGGGGGACCCACCAAGGATGTGTGCCGTGGTGGGGATCCCCAGGAGGGTCTCCGTCATCAGGCTCGTGGGGTAGCCGTCGAGGTGCCGGGCGACCCGCTCCGCCAGATCCGAGGCCTCTGGCGTCCAGGCCTTGGCGGGGGGGCCGTCCCCGGGTTCCGTGACCGCCCACCGGGTGAAGGCCGTTCGCCAGCTGCGGCCCAGGCGCATCCGGATGTGTCCATCCACGGTCTGCATGTAGAGGAGGATCATCGTGTACTTCGCCCAGTCAGGCACCAGGTAGGTCCGCACCGTCCGGATGGGATGGCGAACCACCATCCCGAGGGCGCTGGCGAAGCGCTGACCCAGCGTGTCACCGGGAGCGGCGGGCATCATGAGGGGGCGGAAGACCCCGGCTCCGGCCGAGTAGCGCACCGGCTCGATATGGGAGTGCTCGTCCGTATGCAGGATCGAGCCGATGGCGATGCCCTGGGACAGATCCTTGTCGCGCCGCTGGGTGACGACCCCCAGCAGGACTTCCGAGTTGGTGCGCACGAAATCGCCGACGCGGTCTGAAAGGGCAGGCAGGCCCGAGGCGTCGTCCTTGAGCTTCAGCAGGAGGGGCACGGTGCCGAGGACGCCCCCGGCGAAGATGATTTGTTTCGCGCGGTAGGTCATCTTGGTGTTCAGCGCGGGGATGGCCCAGGTGCCCTGGCGGGCCTCGACCTCGTAACCACCGGAGGCCAGGGGTTTCACCCAGGTCACCTCCGTATCGGCCTCGATGCGGAGTCCGCGCTTCTCTGCGAGGTAGAGGTAGTTGCGGTCCAGGGTATTCTTCGCGCCGTGGTTGCAGCCCAGCATGCAGCCGCCGCAGAGGGTGCAGCCCGTGCGCTCAGGCCCCTCCCCTCCGAAGAAGGGATCCGGGACAGTCTCCCCCGTCTTTCCGAAATAAACCGCCACATCCGTCTGTTCGAAGGACTGCTCCCGGCCGAGTTCCTTGGCTACCTCCCGGAGTACTTCATCCGGATAGGTCATGCTCGGGTTTCGGGTGGCTCCGAGCATTCTCAGCACGGTCTGGTAGTGCCCGGCCAGCTCGGCCTTCCAGTCCGCGAGGTGGCGCCAGGATTCCGCCGCGAAGAAGGGGTCCTTCGGCACGGGCAGGGTGTTTGCATAGACCAGGGAGCCCCCGCCGACACCCACTCCGGAGAGCGCCGTGACGTGGCCCAGGAAGGTCATCTTGAACAGGCCGCGGAAGCCCACCTGGGGCAGCCAGAAGAAGCGTTTCATGTTCCAGTTTGTCTCGGGGAAGTCCCCGGCGCGGAGGCGGCGTCCCTTCTCGAGCACCAGCACCTTGTAGCCCTTCTCGGTCAGCCGAAGGGCGCTCACACTGCCGCCGAATCCGGACCCGACGATGATGAAATCCCATTCCATGGCGAGACTCCTAGGAGAGGTTTAGGCTGGTGCCATGCGCTGGCTTGCGATCGATCATGGCACGAAGAAGATCGGCCTTGCCTTCTCGGACGAGCTGGAGATCCTGGCCTCGCCCTTCGAGGTGTGGCCCCAGGAGGGGGAGAGCACCCTCGACCGCCTGGTTCGCCTCTGCAGAGAAGAAGGCGTTCAGGCACTGGCGATGGGCTTGCCCCGCCACAAGGATGGAGCCGAAAGCGTCACGGCACCGGCGGCCCGGGCCCTCGGCGAGGCCCTGGCCATCCGTACGGGCCTGCCCCTGCGCTTCGTGAACGAGCACCTCAGCAGTGCCGAGGCGGAGCGTCTGTTGCGGGAGCGGGGTGTGAAGCCCCAGAAGCGGAAAGCCATGCTCGACGCCGCCGCCGCCGCCGTGATCCTGAGCGAGCTGCTGGAGGATCGGCGGGCCAAGGGGGTCCCGGTCGCTTTGCTGAGTTGATGGCTTTGAAAGGGACTCAGGCATTCGTGAATCCTCCGCCGCAGCGCTGGAGCGAATGACCTCGGTGATCAGCCTACAAGAGCCTTCTTGACCCTATCGGGCGTCATGGGCAACTGCAGCATCTGGACGCCCACGGCATCATGGATGGCATTGGCGATCAGGGCACCCATGACGACGATGGCGGGCTCGCCCCCGCCCTGCGCAGGCATGGTTGTATTGGGCATGAGGATCGTCTGGATCTCCGGGACCTGGGAGAAGCGAGGGATCCTGTAGGTATCGAAGTTCTCGTCCAGGATCTTCCCTGCCTGGAAACGGACTTCTTCCGAGAGGGCATAGCCCAGCCCCATGGTGATGCAGCCTTCCATCTGTTGCCGTGCTCCATCGGGATTCACAACGATACCCAAGTCCTGGGCCAGGACCACGCGCTTCACTTTCACGTTCCCGGTGGTCTTCTCCACGGCCACTTCGGCCATGGCCGCCACCAGGGTGTCGCGGTGGTCGGCGCAGGCTACGCCGAACCCTCTGCCGCTTGGACCGGCCTTTGGGGTCCACCCGAAGGCCTTCTCCACCGCATGCAGCACCGCCACCATCCGAGGGTTCTTGAGATTGCGCAGCCGGAAAGCCAGGGGGTCCACGCCCGACTTGGCCGCCAGTGCATCCATGTGAGATTCCCGGGCGAAGACATTGGTGTTGGCGGCAGGCGCCCGCCAAGGCCCGATGCCGAAGGGATGGAGACCGGCGGGGTTGCCCCCCATCCAGCCGCCGGAGGACAGGACCCTCTGGTGGGAAATGTCGTAGATCGTTTCCGCCTCGGCATCCCCGGCACAGTAGACGTGGTGCTCCCAGAAGGCGATGCTGCCGCCCTTGTCCAGACCGGAGCGGATCTTGACGATGGCGGCAGGGCGGAAGGTGTCCAAGAAGAACTCCTCTTTGCGACTCCAGGTAACCTGCACCGGAGCACCGGCCAGCCTGGCCAGGCGCGCGGCTTCCAGCGCCTGGGGGGCAATACCCTTGCCACCGAACCCGCCTCCCAGAAATGGAGTGATGACGCGGACATCCTTGGGATTCAGGCCCAGGGCCTGGACCAGTTGCCCCTTCAGCAAGAAGGGAGCCTGAGTCGATGCCCAGAGGGTCAGCTTCCCCTTCTCCCACTGGGCCACCGCGGAGTGGGGTTCCATGGGCGCATGGGCCACGTAGCTGTTCAGGTAGGTGGCTTCCAGCCGGTGGACGGATTGAGCCATCCCGGCCTGCAGGGAGCCCTTCACCACCAGTTCCTTCGGCGGTGGCGCGGCTTTGAGCAGGTGGTCGAAGATGGTCCGGTCATCCAGGGCGGAAGGCGAGGGCTGGTAGGTGGCCTTGACGTGATTCAGGGCCTCCCGGGCAACGTCGGACCGAGGATGCAGTACGGCCACCAGGTCACCGTTCTGGATCACCCTGGCACCGGCGACTTTCTCCGCTTCCGACACATCCACGGAGAGCAGCCTGGCCCCATGGGCGGGAGGACGCAGGAGGCAGGCATGGAGGATGCCTGGGGGGAGGATGTCGGCCGTGTACTTGGCTGCGCCCGTCACCTTCAGGCGACCGTCCTTGCGGGGCGCGTCCTTGCCGACCAGGGAGAACTGGGTAAGGGGCTTCACCTTCACATCCAGCAGGTGCCGCTCGATGCGCCGACCCTCGACCAGCTCGCCATAGGACACGCGCCTGGCGGGATCCCCCACCACGGAGACCACGCCAGCTTCCACCTGGAGTCGATCCGCGGGGACGCCCAGACGCTCTGCGGCCAGCTGGACCAGGACAGCTCGGGCTTCCGCCGCCGCGCC
>CAIXHJ010000366.1 GCA_903919165.1 uncultured Holophagaceae bacterium | reverse complement strand
GGATCCACCAGGGCATTCATCTTGAGCACCATGCGGGCGGTCCGTCCATCACGTGCATGCGCGATCTCCCGCTGGATGCGCGCCTTGAGGGCCTTCTTCAGGTGCTGGGGCGCCAGCAGTATGCGGTGGAATTTCGGGGGCCGCGTGTAGCCCGTGAGCATGTTGAAGAGATTGGAGAGATCCTCGCCGAATTCAGGTCTCGCCGTAAGTAAGCCGATGTCCGAGTAGAGCCGGCTGGTGCGCTCGTTGTAGTTGCCGGTGCCCAGGTGGCAGTAGCGCTTGATGCCACTGGCCTCTTGGCGGACCACGAGACAGGCCTTGCAATGGATCTTGTGGTTGGGAAGACCGTAGACCACGTGGGCCCCGGTCTTCTCGAGGCGCCTGGCCCAGGCGATATTTGCGGCTTCGTCAAAGCGGGCCCGCAGCTCCACGATGGCGGCCACCTGTTTTCCTCGTTCTGCCGCGCGCTCCAGTGCCGCGGCCACGGGACTGTTCGCCGTCACGCGATAGAGGGTCATCTTGATGGCGAGGACCTTCGGATCCTCCGCCGCCTCCCGCACGAAGCGCACGACGCTGTCGTCGAAGCTCTGATAGGGATGGTTCAGCAGGATATCGTTGCGGGAGATGGCCTCGAAGATGCTGCCTATCTGGTCGAGCTGGGGCACGGGCAGGGGCGGAAGCGGCGTGTCCTTGAGATTGGGCAGGTCCAGCAGTACATAGAGCTGCATAAGGTCCGAGAAGGCGGTGAGGCCGGAGCATGGATAGAGGTCCTCGGGGCTCAGCTCCATCTCCTCGATGAGCAGGTCCAAAAGGTTGGAGGACATGCCCTGCTCGTACTGAAGGCGGACCACCGCGCCGCGGCGACGGTCGCGAAGGCTTTCCTCCACGGTCTTCAGGAGATCCTCGGAGGGATCCTCCTCCACCGGAAGGTCCGAGTCACGGGTGACGCGGATGGCGTGGCAGCTCTTCACCGTGTATCCCAGGAAGAGCCGCGATAGGTGGTGCCGTACCACATCCTCAAGCATCACGAAGGTGTGCTTGCCCGAGGCCGAGGGCACCCGCAGGAAGCGCGAGGCCAATCCCGTGGGCACATGGATGAAGGATAGTTCGGAGGCCGGAAGGTCTCCGTCCAGCAAGTCCTCGTCAGGCTCCAGTTCCACCACCAGCACCAGGGCCCGGTTGCCCAGGCGGGGGAAGGGATGGCCCGTGTCAACGGCCAGTGGCGTAATCAGTGGGAGCAAGCTCCGCTCGAAGTAGTCCAGGGCGAAGGCACTCTGAGCCTCGTCCAGGGCCAGGGGATCAAGGATGGCGATGCCGGCAGCCTCCAGCTGAGGCTCGAGGATGGCGTGGAACAGTTCGTGCTGCCGGGCGGAGTAGTCGTGGATCCTGGATGACACCCGCTCCAGCAGCTGGCGGGGGGTCAGGCCATCCGGTCCGGGCTGGGTGATGCCGGCATCGATCTGCCGCCAGATGCCCGCCACCCGCACCATGAAGAATTCATCCCAGTTGCTGGACACGATGCTGAGGAACTTCACCCGTTCCAGCAGGGGCACGGTGGAGTCTTCGGCCTCCTCCATGACCCGGGCGTTGAAATCCAGCCAGCTCAACTCGCGGTTGAGCAGTTCCTCGGGACGCGGGATGGGATGGAACACGGAGAAACCTCTGGTCAGGGATCTTAGCGCCCTGGTGTAACAGGCTGATGTTACAGGTGATGAACCGCCCGC
Organism: uncultured Holophagaceae bacterium; assembly: GCA_903919165.1. Classification (GTDB taxonomy): domain Bacteria; phylum Acidobacteriota; class Holophagae; order Holophagales; family Holophagaceae; genus Geothrix. The sequence continues at coordinate 12,728 of CAIXHJ010000366.1, read as the reverse complement.
CCCGAAGAACTTCCTTTGATTTAGGGGGATATTCGGGCAGAATCGATGGTTCGGCCCTCCACGGGGAGGCCCCGAACGGTCCGCCCGGACCCTTCCCAACGAGAGGGCAGCATCTGCCTGCCAGGTAGGAGGAACCCATGTCCCAGGAAGTCCTGATCGTCCCCAAGCGCGATACCTTCGGCAAGGCCGCCATCCGTGACCTCAAGAAGAGCGGCAAGATTCCCGCCGTGGTCTACGGTCTGAACGAGCCCCCCGTCGCCATCGCCATCAGTCCCAAGGTCGTGGCCCGCGTCCTTGCCAGCGATGCTGGCATGAATTCCGTGATGTTCCTTCAGCGCGAAGGCACGGACATTAAGCGCCACGTCATCATCAAGGACCTGCAGCGCGATCCCCTCACTGGCCGGCTGCGTCATGTCGACTTCATGCGCGTGGACATGGCCCTCAAGGTGCGCGTCAAGGTGCCTGTGCGTCTCGTGGGCATCCCCATTGGGGTGAAGAGCATGGGCGGCGTAGTCGACTTCGCCCACCGTGAGATCGAGATCGAATGCCTGCCCAGCATCATTCCCGCCCACATCGACGTGGACATCTCCAACCTGGCCGTGGGTGACAGCATCCGCTTCGAGCAGCTCACGCTCGCCCCCAACCTCGTCTTCACTGGGGACGCCCACCAGGTGATCTGCTCCGTCCACGGCAAGGCCGCCGAGGAAGAAGTCGTGGCGGCCCCCGTGGTGGTGGCTGCCCCTGAGCCCGAAGTGGTCAAGAAGGGCAAGAAGGACGAGAAGAAGTAGTCTCGGTACTTTGCATTCATCCATGCGCGGGCGCCTGAGGGCGTCCGCGGTAAAGATAGATGCATGTGGACATTGGTACCCCTCGGGAATCCTGGCCCTGAATACCAGGACACCCGGCACAACCTTGGCAGGTTGATGCTGCAGCGTTGGATGGCGGATCGGGATCTGTCCCCCGCTCCATCGAAGCGCTTCCCCTCGGGCACGCTCTACCCGCTCACTGACCGGTTGCAGGCCCTGGTGCCCGGCAGCTACATGAACCTTTCCGGCGAGGCCTGCCTGCAGGCCTCGTCGGCAGGCCTCTACCCACGTCGCCTCGTGCTCCTCCATGACGACAAGGACCTTCCCTTGGGAACAGGCCGGTTCAGATTGAGCGGCTCGGACGGTGGGCACAATGGGTTGCGCTCTGTGCTCGAGTGTCTGGGCACCCAGGATATCGCCCGTCTGCGCCTGGGCATCGGCCCCTTCCAGCGCCCTCTCGCCGATTTCGTGCTGGAGCTATGGACGGATCCCGAATGGGATCGCATCAAGGCGCTGGACGCCCCCTTTGCCCGCTTCCTCGACCTGTTGGGTGAGTCGGAGGATCTGATGACTTTGGCGGACAAGGTCAATCCACCGGCGTTTTGGGGGTAGTAACCAAGGAGTGTGTTCCAGACTTTTCGTTGATCTTCCTGCCTTTCCGCGCGAAACTATCCGTTCGCGTCCTCCGCTGGAGGGCTCTTCCTTGCTCCCTGGAATCCACAAGGGGGCTTCACATCCACAAGGAGGACAGATGCGTCGCTATGAGACCATCTTCATCGCCTCCCCCACGCTGACGGACGAGCAATCAGACGAGCTCGTCAAGCAGTACGAGGGGATCATCGCGGAGCAGGGTGGCGAACTGCTCAAGACCGACAAGTGGGGCCGCAAGAAGCTGGCCTATGAAGTCCAGAAGTTCAGCGAGGGCTACTACACCCTGTTCGAGATGAACGCGGGCCCGAACCTCATCGCTGAGCTTGAGCGTCGCTTCCGCAACAACGACGCCGTCATCAAGTACCTGAGCGTCCGCATGGACGAGGCCGAGAAGGCCGCGGGCCGCACCAAGCAGCGGCTTGAGCGCGAAGCCAAGCGCAAGGCGCAGGCTGGCATCAAGGAACGTTCTGCCGAGGAGGTGATGGGATGAAGCGCCGCGCCGATGCGAAGAAGGGCAAGCCCAAGAAGAAGAAGGCTTTTGGGGGCCGACGCGCCAAGTTCTGCAAATTCTGCGTTGAGAAGTCCCTCATGATTGACTTCAAGGATGTAAAGACCCTCCAGGCCTTCACCCCGGAGCGCGGCAAGGTGCTGCCCCGCCGCACCAGCGGCGTGTGTGCTGTCCACCAGCGCGAGCTCGTGGAAGCCATCAAGCGCGCCCGCAACATTGCTCTGCTGCCCTTCGCCGCCGATTAGTCTGGGCAGTGGCATGCGAAATAGCGGGGGCTCGCGCCCCCGCTATTTCGTTGTGGATATCGATCAGTGGGTGCATGGACCAGGGATTCCACGCACGGCCTCGTGCGCCTGGGCGGGCCTCGATCCGGCGGCGCGTCAGAGGTTCATCCGGCGCAGCAACGCCTGGAACCTGGGGTGGTCGCGAAGGCTGGCGAAGAGGTGCGAGCCCTTGATGCCGTAGACGCCCCCGGACCGCTGCTCAAACGCCCGCTCCAGGCAGCCGAGGGCAGCGTCTTTGTCGCCGAGACCGGCGTAGACATGGGCAAAGTGGTAGGAGGCCACGTACTTCGATTGGGCCAGTGTCTCGAGATCCGCGAGGATCTCCCGCGCCCGGGGCTCCGCTCCCGTCATGCCGAGCGCCTGTCCCAGCTGGGCGAGAAAGAGAGTGCTTTCCGGCGAGAGCTCGACGGCGCGCTCGAGGGCTGCGAGACCCTCGTCCTTCCTGCCGAGCGCCAAGCAGGCCCAGCCGAACACCGCATGGGAGCGCGAGAAGGAGGGATCTAGTGCCAGGGCACGCTCCGCCTCGGAGAACGCCTCCTGTGTCCGGCCGAGCCGCATGAGTTCGTTGGCGACGTCGCTCCGGTGCGCGAGCGGGTCGAGCTCTCGCGCCCGGCGCACTAGGGCGAGAGATTCGTCGAAGCGCCCCTGTGCCGAGCAGAGCCAGCCGAGATGGTCGTAAACGTCCGCGCTGCTGGGACTGAGCCCCAGCGCGAGCCGGAACTCCGCTTCTGCCCCCTTCCAGTCGAAGTCGCGCGTGAAACGGAGCAAGCCCACGATGCCGTGCGCCTCGGCCAGACCGTTGTCGAGCGCCAGTGCGCTGTCCACCGCTTTCTGCGCACGCGCATAGGCTTCCAAGGGCATTGTGCCGCTGATTCCCTCCATGCCGAACTGAATGTGCGCGTGCGCCATCGCCACGAAGGCCAGGGCAAACCCAGGGTCGTGGGTGACGGCCTGCTCGAAGAGGGCGAGGCTCCGAGTGATCCCATCTTTCGTGAACTTCACAAGGTTGTGCCGCCCCTGCAAGTAGAGCTGATACGCCTCGAGATCGCGGGTAGGCCGCAGTCCGATCCGTGCGCGCTCTTCGAGTGTCAGCTCGGCCCTCAGCGCGGCAGCGATCTGCAGCGCCACGTCGGTCTGGATGGCGAAAATGTCATCAAGGTCGCGGTCGTAGGTCCCAGACCAAAGATGCTCGTCGGTGAGCGGGTCGACGATTTGCGCCACGATGCGCACGCGGTTGCCTGAGCGTCGGACGCTCCCTTCGACGAGCACGTCAACGGCGAGCGCCGCTCCGATTTCGCGCAGGCTTCGTTCGCGCCGCTTGAATGCCATGACCGACGTCCGCGAGGTGACGCGCAGCGTCCGGATCCTGGCGAGGTGAGCGATTACGTCCTCGGTGATGCCGTCGGTGAAGAACTCGTTCTCGGGATCGGCACTCATGTTCACAAATGGCAGCACGGCCACCGAGGGGAGATGGCCGGCTCCGTGATCGGCCGGCCTCGCTGCGGCGGGGCCGACGGTCTTGGAGACACCTTCCTTCAGTCGCGCTAGATCCCGAGCCAAATCCCTTGTCGACGCGTAGCGCTCGTCCGGGTTCTTGGCGAGACACCGCTCGACGATCCATCGGAGGGCGATCGGCGTCTGCGGCGCGCCTCGCTCGACCGGCTCCGGCTCCTCGCGGATGATCGCCGTCATCGTTTCTGGCCTGCTCGCCCGCGCGAACGCCTTCTTCCCCGTGAGCATCTCGTACAGCAGCGAACCAAAGGAAAACTGGTCAGACCGGAAGTCGGTCGACTGCCCGAGAGCCTGTTCGGGCGACATGTAGGCCACCGTCCCCATCACGGTCCCGGGCTCCGTCATCTTGAGGAGCGTCGGGGCCGCCGTTGAGTCAGCCAGGCCCTCCGGTTCCATCTGCTTCGCGAGGCCGAAGTCGAGGAGCTTCACGCGTCCCTCGGACGTGACCATGACATTCGCGGGCTTCAGGTCGCGGTGGACGATCCCCTTGTCGTGGGCCGCCTCCAGCGCCTCGGCGATCTGCCTTGCAAGAAGGAGAGATTCTTCGATGGGGAGAGAACCGAAAGCAATCTTGATGTCGAGGCTGTCGCCTTCGACGAGCTCCATGACTAGGAGATGCCTTCCCCCGCTATCTTCGAATGAGTAGACGGCTGCGACGTTGGGATGGTTCAGCGAGGCCAACAGCTTCGCCTCCCGCTCAAACCGTTGCCTCCTCTCTTCGCCTTCAAAGAATTCTTCCGGCAACACCTTGACCGCGACCTCTCGCGCGAGGCGCGTGTCTCTTGCCCGGTAGACCACCCCCATCCCGCCCGCGCCGAGCGGCGATAGGATTTCGTATGGGCCGAGGCGGGTGCCGGCGGAGAGTGTCATCGAGACGTCGTGTTGGTGGTCATGCAGCTGGCGGCGTCCGGCTCAGGCCAGCGCGGGCAGGTCGCGGCAGTGTACAGGGAATTCAAACGCCCCATTCTGACCAGGACTGAGGGCTGAGGGCCAGTGAAAAGGACGGAAGATCATCCGGAATCCGCACCAAGCAGCGTTTCAAGCACACCCGCAACATCGCTCTGCTGCCCTTCGCTGCCGATTAGTCTGGTCGGTAGTGTGCGAAACAGCGGGGGCCTGCGCCCCCGCTGTTTCATTTGAAGCCTTTATGGCAGCTTTGAGTGGATTATGGGTCTTGAGTTTGCCATTGATCAATGAAACCTCAGGAGGCTTCCATGAACCATCGAGTGTTGTGCCAGGCACCAGGGGCACCCGAGGTCATGAAATGGGTTGAAGCCCCACTGCCAAATCCTGCCCCAGGGGAGGCACAGATCCGCCATACCGCCATCGGTGTGAACTACATCGATGTCTACCAACGATCAGGGGTGTACCCAATTCCCTTTCCGGCCGTCCTGGGCTTCGAGGCTGCTGGAGTGGTGCTCGCCCTTGGGTCAGGAGTCGCGGGGTTCACAGTGGGGCAAAGGGTTGCCTGTGTAGACGGTCCTACCGGGGCCTACTCAGAAGCTCGGAATCATCCTGCGGATCGCCTGGTAACTCTCCCTGATTCCATTTCCGACGAGGCGGCGGCAGCCCTGATCTTCAAGGGTCTCACCGCCCACATGCTGGTAAGGCGGGTTTGGCAACCCGTTCAGGACTCGTGGGTCCTTGTGCATGCCGCAGCCGGCGGCGTGGGCCTGATCCTCACCCGATGGCTGGCTGCAGTGGGCGTGCACGTGATTGGAGTGGTCAGCACTGAAGAGAAGGCCGGAGCAGCGAGGTCCGAGGGGGCCCATACAGTCATCACCATCCCGAAGGGTGGTTCCTATAAAGACCTTTCTTCACAGGTGAAGCGCATCACCGGAGGAACAGGGGTGCGCGTAGCCTATGACTCCGTCGGCAGGGACTCTTTCGAGGCCTCCTTAGATAGCCTCGCCACCTTCGGGCTTCTGGCCTCCTATGGTCGGTCCAGTGGTGCCCCCCCGGCTGTGGACATCACTGACATCGGGCGCAGGGGGTCCCTTGCTGTGCAGCGCCCCAGTGTTCTCCACCATGTTGCCGATCCCGTCGTTCTCCAATCCGCTGCCAAGGAAGTGTTCGAGGCCTATGACCAGGGACTGATCAAGGCCCATATCTACGATCGGATTCCACTCCGAGACGCCGCACGCGCCCATCGTCTCTTGGAGTCGCGCTCAACCCAAGGCGCGTTGCTCTTGATTCCGTGAAGCATGTCTGCGTGACGACCCACGCACTCCCGCATCCAACTTGAATCCGGGCTACTGCGCCGTCCAGCCGCCGTCGATAGGGATCGGCGTCCCGGTGATCTGGTCAGCGGCGCTGGAGCAGAGAAACACTGCCAGCTGTCCCAGTTGCTCGGTACTCACGAACTGTCGGGAGGGTTGTTTCTCGGCCAGAAGGGCCCGCCCCCCTTCCTCGATGTCCACACTGAGCGCTTCGGCCCGGGCGATGATTTGCGGCTCGATCAGCTCCGTGCGGGTCCACCCGGGGCAGATGGCGTTGCAGGTGATCCCCAGGCCGGCCGTCTCCAGGGCCACCACCTTGGTCAGCCCCACAAGTCCATGCTTGGCGGTCACGTAGGCCACCTTGTTGACCGAGGCCACCAGACCATGGACCGAGGCGATGTTGATGATCCGGCCCCACCCTTTACCCTTCATGTGCGGAAGGGCGTGCTGGATGGTGTGGAAGGATGAGGAAAGGTTGATGGCGAGGATGGCGTCCCACTTCTCGGCCGGAAAGGCTTCCACCGGGGCAGTGTGCTGGATGCCGGCACAGTTGATCAGGATGTCGAGACTCCCCAATCGCGCCACCGTTTCAGTCACCAGCGCAGTGATCTCTGCCGGACGGGTCATGTCGGCCCTGTTGTAGGCCACCTTGACGCCATGTTCTGCAGCCAATCTGCTGCGCAGGCCTTCGATGGCATCGGCATCGCCGAAACCGTTCATCATGATGCCGCAACCCTCGGTTGCCAGAGCCCGGGCCATGCCCAGACCGATACCGCTGGTGGACCCGGTGATCAGCGCGTTTTTCCCTTTCAGCATGGCATTCCCCTTTGCGAGCCCAGCAGCGACGTGATCCGCGGCTCTATGCAATTCATGATTTCCTTCATGACCCTGTTCGACATGCAAGCCAGCGGCTCTGAGATTGACGTGTAGACCAGATCACCCCTCCCCGCGTGTAGATTCCTACAGAGAGCGCTTCAGTAATCGCGCCAGTTCGCCCACAAACCCGCGGCGGAACACAAGCACGCAGACCACGAAGATTCCCCCGATGATCACCGTGATCCAGGATCCGACCGAACTCAATTTGGACTGGAGCGTCACCACAGTGAAGGCGCCCACCAGAGGACCGAGCACGGTACCCACACCTCCCAGAAGCGTCATCAGGACCACTTCTCCGGAGGTATGCCAACTCACGTCGGTCAAGGAAGAGAGCTGGAACACCAGGGACTTCGTCGCCCCGGCCAGTCCTGCCATGGCCGCCGAGATGACGAAGGCCATCAGCTTGAATCGATCCACCCTGTAACCCAACGAAATGGCTCTTGGTTCGTTTTCCCGGATACCCTTCAGCACCTGCCCGAAGGGGGAGTGGATGGTCCGGTGGATGATCCAGAAACCAAGACAGAACATGGCGAATACGAAGTAATAGAGATTGAGCCCAAGAGGCCGGCCACTCACCACATAGACACGGTTCAAATCGATCAGCCCGAAAAGAAAGCCCCTGGGGATGCCCTGTAGCCCATCCTCACCACCGGTGAAGGGCGCTTTCAAGGCGATGAAATAGACGATCTGAGCCAGGGCCAGGGTGACCATGGCGAAATAGATCCCCTGCCGCCGGATGGCCAGGCTGCCGACAACATACCCCAGCAAACCCGCAAAAAGGGTGCCTCCCAGGACCCCCAGTTCAGGCGTCAGACCGCTGTTCCTGACGAGATGGCCGGTGATGTAGGAGGCGCTCCCGAAGAAAGCCGCATGACCGAATGACAGCAGTCCGGTATAGCCCAGCAACAAATTGAAGGCTAAGGCGAACAGGGCAAAGCAAAGCAACTTCATCATGAACACGGGATAAACGACATAGGGCGCGAGCAGACCGAGGATGATGAGGGCAATCCAGACCAACCGGTTCATCTAGGATTCCCTCCCGAACAGGCCGGTGGGCTTGACCAGCAAGACGACGACCATGATCAGGAAGATGACGGTGCTGGAGGCCGGGGCATAGACGACCTTGGTAAAACCCTCCACCATTCCAAGCAAGAGGCCGGTGATGATGGAGCCCATGATGGACCCCATTCCGCCGATGACCACCACGGCAAACACGGTGATGATCATCTCCGATCCCATGACCGGGCTGACCGAATAGATCGGCGCGGCTAGCACCCCGGCGAAAGCCGCCAAGGCTACGCCATAGCCGTAGGTCAGGGTGATCATGAGCGGCACGTTGACACCGAAGGCCTTCACCAGTTCGGGGTTCTCAGTGCCGGCGCGAAGGTAGGAACCGAGTTTGGTCCGTTCGATGACGAACCAGGTTCCGAAACAGACCAGCAGGGAGATGACGATCACCCAGAGCCGGTACTTCGGGAACAACATGAATCCGAGGTTGACCGCACCCTCCAATGCTTCCGGCTTGGCATCATAGGCATCGCCGGAGACATTGAAGTAGTTGGTGAAAACACCCTGGATGATGAGGGCCAGTCCGAAGGTGAGTAGGAGGCCGTACAGGTGGTCGAACTTGCGCAGCCTGCGCAACATGGCTCTTTCGACCCCGATCCCAAGCAAGCCCACCACCAGGGGTGCCACGATCAGTGCCGCCCAGTAGTTGAGGTGGAAGTCCGGCTTTCCGATCAGCGGGCCCAACATGGTGTAGCCCAGGAGCGCCACGTAGGCGCCCAGCATATAGAGCGCGCCGTGGACAAAGTTGACGATGTTCAGGAGGCCGAAAATCACCGCCAGGCCGAGGCTCAGGATGGCGTAGAAGACGCCATTGTTGAGCCCCAGCATGACCTGCGACATGACGGTCTGAAAAGACAACTCCATGATCGAATCCTTCGGACTGGAACCCTGTGAATGTGGCGAGACCTACTTCTTGACCAGAGGGCTGGTGCTCTCGGAAAGCGGCATGAAGGCTTCATCGCCAGGAACGGTCTTGATGATCTTCAAGAGATCCCATTCGCCCTTGGACTCCGAAGGCTTCTTTACTTCCATCAGGTACATGTCATGAACCATGCGCCCGTCGATCCGGATCTTGCCGCGGACGGCGAAGAAGTCGCTGATGTCCATGGATTTCAGCTTGGCCATGACCGCGTCCGGATCATCGGTACCGGCCGCCTTGATGGCCTTGAGGTAGTTCATGGCGGCTGAATAGGCCCCGGCCTGATCCATGGTAGGCATGGCCTTGTGGATGTCGAAGAAACGCTTCGACCAGGCGCGAGTGGCGTCATCCCGGTCCCAGTAGAAGCCGGAGGTGAACTGCATGCCCTGGGCCACGTTCAAGCCGAGGCTTTTGATATCGGTATCGAAGATCAGCAGCCCGACCAGTTTCTGCCCCTTCTGGCCGATGCCAAACTCCCGTGCCTGCTTGATGGCATTGATGGTATCCCCGCCGGCATTGGCCAACCCGATGATCTGGGCGCCAGATGACTGGGCCTGGAGCAGATAGGAGGAAAAATCCGCCGTGGAAAGCGGATGGCGCACAGAACCGACCACCTTCCCGCCCAACTTGTTCACGAAATTGGTGGTGTTCTGCTCCAGAGATTGCCCAAACGCGTAATCGGCCGTGATGAAGAACCAGGTCTTGCCTCCGGTCTGGACAACAGCCTGCCCGGTCACCTTGCCGAGCGCATACGTGTCATAGACGTAGTGGATGCTGTACGGCGTAGAGGCCTTGTTGGTCAGCTCGGTGCTGGCCGCCCCGGTGTTCATGGTGATCCGTTTCTTGTCGCCCGCGACCTTCTGCACCGCCAGGGCGCACCCGGAGTTCAGCAATCCGGTGATCATGTCCACCTTTTCATTGTCGAACCATTCCCGGGCCGTGGCTGATGCGATGTCGGCTTTGTTCTGATGATCGGCGCCGATGACCTGGATGGGCTTGCCCAGGACCGTGCCGCCGAAATCCTTGACGGCCATTTCCACAGCCACCTGCGTGCCCTTCCCCCCAAGGGTGGAGTAGAGCCCCGACATGTCGGTGAGGACTCCGATTTTCACGACTCCATCCGAGATCTTCTCGTTGGGTGCGACGGCCATTCCGCTCGTGGTTGCCAGTGCGGCAGCCAGCAGAGCTGCGTTGGAAAAGAGATGTTTCATAAAGGTATTCCCTCCTTGTTGGGTACCTGGTTATACGCCCAGGTACTGGTTGAGTTTCTCCGTATTGGACGCGAGTTCGTCCCTCGGGATCATGTCTGCGATGACCCCGCGATCGATCACGTAGTGGCGATCCGCCAGATCGGCGGCAAAATGGAAATTCTGCTCCACCAGAACGATGGTGATTCCCCTTCCTTTCAATTGACCGATGAGTTGCCCCAGAGTCTGGACGATGACCGGAGCCAATCCCTCGGTGATCTCATCCAGCAGAAGGAGTCTCGCCCCGGTGCGCAGGATCCGCGCCATGGCCAGCATCTGCTGTTCTCCTCCGGAAAGGCGGGTTCCCATACTGTTCCGGCGTTCCTGCAGATTGGGGAACATTCCGTAGATCTCAGCCAGGGACATGCCCCCTGCTTTGACCACCTGCGGTAGCAGCAGGTTTTCTTCCACCGTCAGACTGGAAAAGATTCCGCGCTCCTCTGGACAATACCCGATGCCCAGACGGGCAATCCTGTGGGTTGGCATCCCGATGGCTTCCATCCCGTTGATGGTGATCGATCCGCTGCGCCGCCCGACCAGCCCCATGATTGATTTGAGGATGGTGGTCCTTCCGGCGCCATTCCGCCCGAGGAGGGTGACGACTTCGCCCTCTCCCACCGTCAGATCGATGCCGTGAAGGATGTGGGATTCTTCATAAAAAGCGTGCAGATCCGTGATCCGCAGCATCTCTTTGTGCAGAGGTCCATTCATGGGTGCACTCCCATGTAGGCTTCCAGTACCCGCGGATCCTGCGAAACCTCGGCATAGGGGCCTTCTGCGAGGATCGCCCCTCGCTGAAGCACCGTTATTCTGTCAGCCAGGGTGGCGACGACCTTGAGGTTATGTTCAATCATCAGAATCGAGCGATTGACGGAAGCCTGCTTGACCAGGGTTGTGATTTTGTACACGTCTTCCGCACCCATCCCCTGGGTCGGTTCATCCAGCAGCATCAACTCCGGCTCCAGGGCCAGGGTGGTGGCAATCTCCAGGGCCCGCTTGCGACCATAGGCTAACTCGCCGGTGATCTCGCCGCTGAATTCTGCCAGGCCTACCGAATCCAGCAGTTCCATCGCCCGGCCAGCCAACTTGTCAAGGCAGCGGTCGCTCCTCCAGAAATGGTAGGAAGTGCCCGTCGCGCGCTGCAAGGCCAGGCGGACATTCTCCAGGGGGGTCAGATTGGGAAAGACCGCAGAGATCTGGAAGGAGCGGATCACACCGCGCAGGGCGATATCCGCGGGTTTCTCGCGGGTGACGTCGATGCCTTTGAACAGGATCGTTCCGGTGGTGGGGGTCAGGAACTTGGTCAAGAGGTTGAAGACGGTCGTCTTGCCTGCACCATTGGGTCCGATCAGGGCGTGGATATGTCCTCGCTCGACCTGCAGGTTCAGGTCTTTGACCGCCGAGAAGCCTTTGAACTCCTTGGACAGCTTCCTTGTTTCAAGAACGTATTCCGCCATCAGGTAAAACTCCCTGGCCTGGTGAGATATCTGCGCCTGGCTTCCATGGTTTGGACCTCTGTCTCAGGTTAGTGCGACAAGAGGACCGGGACCGTCATTTCCCTGAGCAGATGACGGGCCACCGAGCCGAGTTCCTTCTTGTCCTCCTGGCCGTGGGCATAGGCTCCCACCACCAGTAGATCGAAACCCTCATCGCAAGCTCTGTTCAGGAGTACGTCGCCCAATGGGGCGTTTCCCGCCGACAAGTTGCTGGCTTTGGCCGTCACACCGTGCCGTGCCAAATGAGTACAGATATCGGCACCGAGGCCTTCGCCCTTCTCTCCCCTAGCCTCCGAATTGTTCTTCACCAAGATCTCAACCCGCTTGGCCAATTTCAGGATGGGAATGGCGTCATTCACGGCGCGAGTCGACTCGCGTCCCGCCTTCCAGGCCACCAGCACGCGTTCACCTACCGGGGAAAAAGATCCGGCATAGGGCACGACCAGCACTGGCAGGCCCGACCCCATCACGACGAATTCCGGAAGGTCGAAAGGAACGCCCACATTTGCGGACTCCCCTGATCCCTGGCCTATGATCAGCAGGTCGCTGGAACGGGCATGGGAGAGGATGATCTCGGCCATGCCGGCACCAATCGCCGACCCGTCGACGCACAGCCATCGTCCGTCGATACCCGTCGCCGCAACCCGCTGTTCGAACATGTCCCGTGCGGCGACGACCGCGGCCTCGGCGGGGTACTGGTGCCTGACCACCAGAAGCCCAGTCAGTCGCGCCTCGTGCCGCTTAGCCAAGCCGACAGCCACTTCCAGCCTGGCAGCGGAACTGGCGTAGTGGTCGATGTGGACGAGAATCTCTGTCAATCCCACCGATTCCTCCTTAACCGGTACGGGTTGGAGTCGGCCAAGCCTTCGTAGTGAGTCGCACGAGTCGGCTCCATGGGTTCGTGGATGGGGAATTCAGTGGCCCCATTTTGACCATGGCCGAACGCAGAGGGCCAGTGAAAAGGATGGAAGGGCCTACAGAATCCGAACCAAGTAGCGCATCTAGCGTAAAGCCAAACCTAAGGCCAAGGGTGGCAAGACGCTGCCCCTTCTCATCAGGCAGCCGGTTCGTTGATGCGAGGCGGAATATTCACTATCGTGCAATTCTTGTTCGAAAGCTTTCCATCTTGCCCAAACGTAAGC
>CAIXHJ010000365.1 GCA_903919165.1 uncultured Holophagaceae bacterium | reverse complement strand
CCGTTCTATAACACCGCCCTGGGCGTCATCATGTTCTTCGCCCGCTACTGGCTGGCCATCCCGGCCCTGGCCATTGGCGGCTCCCTGGCGCTCAAGAAGAAGGTTCCGGTGGCTGGCGCAGGCACGCTTTCCACGCATACCCCGCTCTTTATCTTTTGGCTGATCGCCGTCGTGATTATCGTTGGGGCCTTGGGCTTCCTACCTGCTTTGGCTCTGGGACCCATCGTCGAACATTTAATGATTTTCCATTAATGTTGATTAGTGAGGTCGCAAGGCAATGACCATTCAACTTAAAAAACGCTCTTCCATCCGGCGGGAACTGTACCAGCGCGCCGTGGCTGACTCCTTTGTCAAGTTGGACCCGCGCCGGATGGTGCGTAACCCGGTTATGTTCGTGGTGGAAGTGGGCAGCCTGCTTACCACCGTCTTGTGGATCCAGGCCCTCTTCGGCAAAGGCGAGGCCCCGGCCGGTTTCATCGGTGCCGTGGCCCTCTGGCTGTGGTTTACCGTCCTGTTTGCCAACTTCTCCGAGGCCGTCGCTGAGGGGCGCGGCAAAGCCCAGGCCGAGGCCCTGCGTAAGACCCGCCAGACCACCCAAGCCAAGAAACTGCCTCGTCAGGATCGCCAGGCCAGATACGAACTGGTCGCTTCGGCGAACCTGCGCAAAGGCGACCTCTTCCTGGTGGAAGCCGGCGATATCCTGCCTGTGGATGGCGAGATCGTCGAAGGTATTGCCTCAGTAGATGAAAGCGCCGTTACTGGCGAGAGTGCCCCGGTCATCCGCGAATCCGGTGGGGATCGCAGCGCCGTCACCGGCGGGACGCGCCTGCTCTCTGACTGGCTCATTGTGCGTGTAACCGCTGACCCGGGCGAGGGCTTCCTCGACCGCATGATCAGCCTGGTGGAAGGCGCCAAACGCCAGAAGACCCCCAACGAGATTGCCCTGGATATCCTGCTGGCCGGTTTCACGCTCATTTTCCTGATCGTCTGCGCCACCTTGCTGCCTTACTCGCTCTACAGCGTCCAGACGGCTGGGCATGGCATCCCCATCACCATTACAGTGCTGGTGGCCCTGCTGGTTTGTCTCATTCCCACCACCATCGGTGGGCTGCTCTCCGCCATCGGCATCGCCGGCATGGACCGCATGATCCAGCGCAACGTCATCGCCATGTCGGGCCGGGCCGTGGAAGCCGCCGGGGATGTGGATGTGCTGCTGCTCGACAAGACCGGTACGATCACCCTGGGCAACCGCCAGGCCGTCGAGCTCATCCCGGTCAAGGGCCTATCCGCCCGGGAGTTGGCCGAGGCCGCCCAATTGGCTTCCTTCTCCGATGAGACTCCCGAGGGCCGCTCGATTGTTATCCTGGCCAAGGATAAGTACGGCCTGCGCGGGCAGACCATCGGCCCGAGCGAAGCCGCCCCCCAGGGCATGCACTTCATTCCCTTTAGTGCCCAGACCCGCATGTCGGGTGTGGACTTCGACGGCATCTCCATCCGCAAGGGGGCGCCCGAGTCGATGTACACCCTCCTTCAGGAGCATGGCCAGCCTGTCCCCGAGGATCTTAGAACTACCGTCGAGCGCATTGCCCGCGCCGGCGGCACGCCCCTGGTGGTTGTCCGTAATAACCAGGCCCTCGGCGTGATCCATCTCAAGGATATCGTCAAGGGTGGCATCAAGGAACGTTTCGCCCAGTTGCGCAAGATGGGCATCAAGACCGTCATGATCACCGGCGATAACCCGCTCACTGCCGCGGCCATCGCCGCCGAAGCCGGTGTGGATGACTTCCTGGCCCAAGCCACCCCCGAGGCCAAGCTCAAGCTCATCCGGGACTCCCAGGCCGGCGGCCGGCTGGTTGCCATGACCGGCGATGGCACCAACGATGCCCCGGCCCTGGCCCAGGCGGACGTGGCCGTGGCCATGAACACCGGCACCCAGCCCGCCCGTGAGGCAGCCAACATGGTCGACCTGGACAGCAATCCCACCAGATGGCCGTGGAGGTCGGGAGGACGATCCGCACGAGCGTCCGCAGCGGGCTGCTGCCGTCGATGATCGCGCTCTCGATGAGCTCCTCGGGAAGCAGCTGGAAGAACGTGCGGCAGATGATGAGGT
>CAIXHJ010000364.1 GCA_903919165.1 uncultured Holophagaceae bacterium | reverse complement strand
TCATCCCGGAGCTGGTGCAGGCGGCGCTGCTACCACCCTCCAGGAGGGCGATGGCTTCCTCCAGGCAGGCCCGAGTGGGGTTGCTGGTGCGGGTGTATTCGAACCCGGCGCTGGTGCCCACGTCCAAGTAGGCGAAGGTGCTTGTCTGATAGATGGGTGGCGTCACGGCTCCGTAGGCTGGATCGGGAGCCGCCCCGGCGTGGATGCACTGGGTACCACTGCCCGCCCGTCCCAGTTCATCCGCTCGGTTCGACCAGGCCATGGCCGAAGGGGTGCCGGGGGGGACGATTCTCATGGGAGTTTCCGGGTTGCTGGCGCGCGAGCGGTTTTCAGTCATGGCGACTCCATCGTTCCTGGGAGATCTTCTGTACCCCTCGTTTACTTCTGCTTCAGGGCCTGGAGGATGTCCTCCTTTAGGTCCTCGACGTTCTCGATGCCCACCGATAGACGAACGAGCCGGTCGCTGATTCCCAGGGCACCGAGCGTTTCCTTGGGAATCGAGGCGTGAGTGGTCTTGGCAGGGCAGCAGATGAGGCTCTCCACGCCGCCCAAGCTGATAGCCAGCGTGATCACCCGCAGGCGGCTCAGGACGTGATCCGCCATGGCGGCATTGGCCAGTTCGAAGGAGATCATTCCGCCGAAGCCCCGGGCCTGCTTCTTCGCGGTCTCGTGCTGGGGGTGGCTCTTCAGTCCAGGATAGTAGACCTTCTTGATCTGGGGCACGGTGCAGAGCCACTCCGCCAGGGCGCGGGCGTTCTGCTCGTGCTTCTCCATGCGGACGCTGAGGGTCTTGAAGCCCCGCATGAGCAGCCAGGAGTCCTGGGGTCCCAGGATGCCGCCCATGGCCTTCTGCATGAAATGCACTTCCTCGCCCAGTTCCTCCGTGGCGGAGACCACCAGCCCGGCCACCACGTCGCTGTGGCCGCCCAGGTACTTCGTGCCACTGTGGACCACGATGTCCGCGCCCAGCAGCAGGGGGTTCTGCCAGTAGGGGCTCATGAACGTGTTGTCCACGATCATGGTCAGGCGCTTCTGCTTGCAGAGGGTCGATATAGCTTGGAGATCGGCCACTTGCATCAGGGGATTCGTGGGGGTCTCCACGAACACGGCCTTGGTGGAAGGGGTGATGGCCGCGTTCACGGCAGCGAGATCGGTGGTGTCCACGAAGGTCGCCGAGATGCCCATGCGGTTCAGGATCTTGGTCAGGAGCCGATAGGTCCCGCCATAGACCACGTTCGAGACCACGAGGTGATCGCCGGTGTTCCAGAGCATGAACACTGCGGAGATGGCGGCGAGACCCGAGCCGAAAGCGCTGGCCCGCTTGCCGTGCTCCAGGACGGCGAATGCCTTCTCCAGGGCGTCCCGAGTGGGATTCCCGGCCCGGGAATACTCGTAGCCCTTGGTGTTCCCCTGCGAATCCTGCAGGAAGGTCGAGACCTGGTAGATCGGAATGCTGAGGGCGCCGAACTGGCCGTCGATCTCGTTCCCGGTGTGGAGCACCAGCGTGTCGTTGTTGTGCGTAGCTTTCATTGGTCATGACCTCCCATACGGTGGCGGTTTCCCCCACCGGATCTGCCGCAGGCGGGTTCGTGGGATTCACGGCCGCTTCGGGTTGCAGTTGCGTCATGCCCCGCGCAAGCGGGGCAGTCATTACTCCTTGAGTCTGGCGATCAGTTCTTCGGAGGGCGCCTCCAGGCTGGTCCACTCCC
>CAIXHJ010000363.1 GCA_903919165.1 uncultured Holophagaceae bacterium | reverse complement strand
GGCGAGCGGTATCGCCACCCACATGGGCATGCCGCTGGGCCGCTTGAAGGTGACGCGGTTCTCCAACGAGAACATAAAGGTGAAGATCGAGGAGAACGTCCGGGAGGCCGATGTCTTCGTGATCCAGTCCTCCTGCCCGCCCGTCAGCGACCATTTGATGGAGCTGCTCATCCTCATCGACGCGCTGAAGTTTGCTTCCGCCGCCCGCATCACCGCCGTGTTGCCCTACTTCCCCTATGCCCGGAGCGACAAGAAGGACGAGGCCCGCATTTCCATCACGGCCCGCCTGGTGGCCGATCTGCTGGAGACCGCCGGCGCGGACCGGGTGCTGACCATGACGCTGCACGCCCCGCAGATCCTGGGCTTCTTCCGCAAGCCCGCCGACCAGCTGTTGGCCACGCCGATCCTTTCAAACTACTTCAAGACCAAGGATCTTTCGAACACGACGGTGGTGGCCACGGACGCCGGGGCCGCCAAGTTCGCTGGACACTTCGCCAAGCGCCTCTCCGTGCCCATGGCCATCATCGACAAGCGCCGCTTCGACGACTCGGAGATGGCCCAGAGCGTGGCCCTCATCGGCGATGTGGAAGGCCGGGACGCCATCATCTATGACGATGAGATCGCCACGGGCGGCTCCATCAAGGAGGCGGCCCGCATCCTCCGGGATCTGGGCGCCCGCTCCGTGCGAGTGGGCGTCACGCACCCGGTGTTCTCAGGCAAGGCGGTGGAGACCCTGAACTCCGCCAACCTCGATGAGCTGGTGGTCACGGATAGCATTCCCATCTCCCCGGAACGGGCCAAGCAACTGCCCAACCTCAAGGTGCTTTCCACCGCGGCGCTCTTCGGCGACGCGATCCTGCGCATCCACGGAGGACGGAGCATCAGCGAGATGATGGACTGATGACCCAGCCCTTCGGTCCCATTGAGGCTCCGCCCAGCCTTGACCTGTTGGGGCCGCAGGGGCCGGAGATCGCGCGGCTGTTCACCCGGCCCTTCCTGGTGATGCACCGGGCCTCGGCCCTGTACACCGCCCGCACCTGCCTGCTCCTGCTCTTCGATCTGGGCTGGGAGGCCAGGCTCCGTTCAGGCACCACCCTGGATGACCTCTGCAGGGGACTGCCGGAGCAAGCCCGCAAACCCCTGGCCTGGATGCTGCCCTTCCTCGTTACGGAGGACCTGCTTTCCCGGGAAGGCGAGAGCTTCATCCTGAAGGGCGGTCCGGACCTGGATCTCGCTGGCATCCGTGAAGCCGTGGAGATCGAGGCCCCCGGCCATGGCGTCAACTTCGATCTGCTGGACGGGGTGAGATCGCACATCCAACCCTTCTTCACGGAGGGGAAGGCGGGCGAGGGCCTGCTCTTCGACCTGGCCCTGTTCCCCCTGTGGCTGACCTACTTCCGTAATGAGAATCTAGGCTACTTCCCCAACAATCTGCTCACCCTGCTGGCCCTCCGACAGGACCTGACCCCGGGCACCCGGGTCCTGGAACTGGGCGCGGGGGCGGGGTCCTTCGCCCAGCTCGTGGCCAGACAGGGCGCGGAAGAGGGGTGGATCTCCCGCATCGCGGAGTACCGGTTCACGGATGTGGCGCCGACCTTCCTCCGCCGGGCCCAGCGGGATCTGAAATTCATCGCGCCCGGGCTGCCCCTCACCTTTCAAGCCCTGGACCTGAATCGCCCCTTGGGAGACCAGGGCATCGCGGCGGAGAGCCTGGACGTTCTCATCGGCATCAACGTGGTCCACGTGGCCCAGAACCTGGAGGCGGTGCTCCTGGATCTGCGGAGCCGGCTCCGGCTGGGAGGCAGGCTGATCCTGGGCGAATGCCTCAAGTCATCCCTGGAGCACCCCGTCTACCAGGAATTTTTCTTCTCCTTCATCCGGAGCTTCACGGACGTGGAGTTGGACCCCCGTTGGCGCCCCGTCCACGGCTTCCTCACACCCGAAGCCTGGGTAGACGCCCTGGCGCACGCCGGCTTCCGCAACATCGAATCCATCCCCCCGCCCCGGCCCCTCATGGATAAGCACCCCAGCTTCAATGTAGGGGCGATCACCGCCTGGGCCTGATCCACCCTTGTTGGATCGCACCGCAGCTGCGCTCAACAAGGAGAGCGGCGCCCAGGGGCGCCGCTCTCTAGCGTGACAAGCCTTGCTATTCCAGGACGACCACGCTGTAGGCGGACAGGCTGCCATCGGCATTGGGCACCACGGTGAGCCACACCCTGGTGGCGCTGGTGGTGAGGTCCGTGGCCCAGTTGGAGGGATCATCCAACCCCGAGGAAATCACACCGTTCTGGTTGTCGATCTTCATCACCAGGGTCTGCCCTCCCCCCGCAGCCGATGTGAGATTGATGGTCTTGGTCACGGTACTGTTGGTGATGAGATCGGTATAGGAGATCTGCATGGTCCCGGCCGTGGCATCGTAGTTCTTCACGATGGTGGCCAGGGGCAGGCGGACGGGCAGGAGAATGGCCGTGCTTGCATCCCAGAGAAGGGTGCCGGTGTCCCAGGTCAGGCTGCTGATGCCCATTACGCGGGTGGTGCCTGCTCCCGTCAGTGCGGCCACGAAGGCAGGAACGCTCGTGGAGGCTGTGGTGGGCTGGGCATAGTCCCACCAGCTGAAGGTCGGGCTGTAGGCGTAGTGGCGGAAGTTGTTCAGGTACGCCTGGCCGTAGGTGAGGCTGGTGACAGTGGTGGAACTGTCGATGTACCCGCCGTCCATGGCCCGTTCGATGTTCACCGTGCTGGCATGCATGGGCACGGCGAGGGGATTCTTCACATCGACGGTGACCTTGAACCCGTGGCGCACGCTGGCGAGGTAAGACTGGCCAGTTCCGATGGCAGTGTTCTGCTGGAAAGTGAAAACCGTATCGGCGTCGATATCGACGAGGCGTGGATGTCCGTCGGCATTGTCCACGAGCATGCTGTTGTTGATGGTGTTCACACTCACCACGTGGCCTTCGGGAGACCAGTTCGCGATGGGCAGGTTGGCGGCGTTGGCGGCCGTGCAGTACCAGACCCGCACGGCGTAGAGGCTGCCGTCATCCTGCAGGCGGGAGGCGACCATCACCGCGTCCGTGGCGGCCAGGTCGGGGAATTTCCCGGCGGTGAAGGGGCGGTTGTCCACATCGTAGAACAGCGTGTTCAGGTCCGTGGTGAGCGTGAGGTTGTGGCCGTACCTCGTCCGCATCAGGAAAGTGCCTGCTGGGGTGCCGAGGCTTGTGATGCTACCCACGTTGCGGTGCAGCTGGATCAGGTGCAGGGCGGAAGGGTTGGGCCTGAACTTGAGCTGGAAGTTGATCACCACGTCCCCGGCGGGCGTCTGGTTGATGAAGAGGGGATGGTCCAGGTCGAAATCCACCTGGACGGCATGGCTCCCGCCCGAGGTGACCGACAGGACCGGACTGATGGCCACGGGAATGACGCCGTTGCCCAACACGTGGATCTGGCTGGAGGGTACGGGTGTTGAGCTTCCTTCGGGGATGATGCTCATGGTGGCGGGGTCAGTATTGATGGACACCTTCATCTGGTCGTAGTTGCCGACGGGAATCTGGGCCGCCGCCAGCAGATCGCCGATGCTGTCCATGTCGATCAGGTTGATGGTGGCATTGCCGCTGAAGGCGATCTCTTCTTTGGCGTGATCCTCCTGATGAACCAGCGTGACCTTCGTAACCTGCACCTGGATGGTGCTCCAGTCGTCGGAAGGGGCGTCGGTGATGAGGACATTGGCCGTTCCCGTGGGAGGTGCCACGACGCCGGCAGAGCTTGAGGAACTGCTTCCGCCGCAGGCGGTGAGCAGAGCCAGGATGGTGAGGCCAGCCGGCAGGGCCAGGGGGGTCAGCGAGTGGGTGGTGAGACGCATACAGGCCTCCATGTCGGGGATTGGAGCTGGACTCCGGAAGGGTGGAAGGATGACTGGACTTTCCCTCTGACCCGCCCTGAGGAGGGTTGGTTGATCCACAGGTTCTTTTTGGGCCCGCCCCAACCCCTCGTCTTGCGATACTGGCCGCGTCCATGGCCCAGACCCTGCGGGATCTCCTCATCCAGCGTGCCGCCCGCCTCCAGGAGCGGCCGGCACTCACAGCCCCCGGCTGGGAAACATTGAGCTACGCCCAGCTTCGGAATCGGGTCGAGGGCGTCGCCCTTGGACTGCTGGCCATCGAATCACGCCCCGTATTGTTCAGCGCCACTGGAACGGCCTGGGATTGGGCTGCCGAGATGGCCACCGCTGCTTCTGGCCTGGCCTGGGATCCGGCAGGTCAGGCGGTGCCACCGGAGGTGCTGGGCGGACCGCGCTTCAATGACGAGAACGGGCGGGGACCCTACCATGCCCGGGAGCAGGTGGTGCAGGCATCCACGCCATTCACCTCCGGCTTGGACCAGGGCGAAGTCATGACGCGGCTCCGCCGTCTCAATGTCGAACTCGGTTGGGACCATGCCACACAGGTCGACCTGCCCCTGGCGCGAATCGGAGAAGCCCCAGTGCGCGCCGCCCTCTGGAGTGTCCTGTACGCCGGCGCTCATGCCGTTCTTGATGCACCGACCTCGCCGCCTCCCCCCCGGCTCGCCCGGTTCCGGACAGCCCCGCTGGCCTGGGATGCCGCACCATTCCTGGATTTCTGGCGATCCTAGCGCATCTATAGATCCTCGGGACGGGAGGGCCTGGGTACTGAAGACCGAAGACTGAGGACCTCCTATCAATTCCCTTGCCCTGGACAATCACTGACCAGTCCTAGGAGCTCCTAACGAAACCCCACATGGCCCGCACCGCGTCCCGCAAGGTCCTCGAATCCCTCCGCCCCGACGGCGGCCATCTGGTGAAGCCCGAGCGGCTGCAGGTGGTGCTGGAGGCCATCCGTGACTCCGAGGAGCGCGGCATCGCCAAGGCGGGCCTATCTCGCAAGCTGGGCGGTGTGACCGTACGAACGGTGGATCGGGCCATACATCTTTTAGAGGAGCAGGGCGCCCGCTTCGGCAAGGCCCGTGAAGGCCGACCCGCCCTCATCCACTTCACCCTCGTCAAGGCGCCTGACTGGGACAGCCGCATCACACCCCACGCCAGGATGGCCCTGGAAGTGGCCCTCATGGCCCTGGAGGGCACGGCCACGGAGCTCTGGTTCGATCAGGTGGAGGGCCTGCGCAAGCTGGCGGACAGCCATCTCAGCACCCGCGACCGGGACCTCTTCCACGCCCTGCAGGCGCAGGTCTGCGTGCGCGGCGGCGCCGATGACCAGCAGGCCCTCGACACGAAGATGCTCACCCAGGTGCTGCTGGCCCTGGGCCATCCCGAGGGCCCGCGCGAGCTGGAGCTGACCTACAAGGCCGCTTCCACCAGTCGCACCAGCACCCGCACCGTGGTGCCCTTCACGTTGACCCACGACGTGTTCTCCGGCGGTGCCTTCCTGCTGGCCTGGGATCCCGCCAAGCAGGAACCCCGGCACTTCCGCCTGGCCCGCATCGAGGAGTCGAAGGCGCTGACCCGGCGCGTCCTCATTCCCGACAAGGGCCTCCCGCCCTGCCCGGCATCACGGTCCGCAAAGAAAAGGGCGGCACCGTGCTGCTGAGCCTCCAGGCCACCGAGCTAAGCGGGCCGACACGCTTCATCCTGCAGTTCGGGGCCGATGCGGTCGTGATTGAACCGAAAGCGCTCCGGGACCACTTGGCCAAGACGCTGAAGGCCATGGTCGCAAAGTATTAATGTCTCTGTCCTCCTGCAAGAGGCCCGGAAGGATCAACTCAATCAGCGCCTGGCAGCCACTCGCGCAGGTGCTTCCCGAGTTGTTCGGTTTCGTGGATGCAGCCGAGGTGGCCCCACATGGAGGTGATGAGGCGGGTCGTGGCTTGTGCCGGGCGGACGGCATTGAGAATGCCGGCGATTTCCTCGGCAGCGTACGGCGGGAATTCATGGTCGCTGTCGATATTGACGAGCAGCAACGGGCACTGGATGCGGCGCACGCCCTCCTCGAGGGTGGCGAACCCTTCTCCGAGGTCGTGTGTGTTGATGGCAGTAAGCGAGGTGATGAAACAGTTGGGGTCATAGGGCGCGATGCCTGCATCGAGCCCGGCGGAGAGGAACTCCGCGGTCTTTGCTGAGCGCACCATCTGCGCGCCGGGGCCGTGCGGCACGCTGTCGGCACACCTCACTTTGTACAGTTGCTCGCTGGTTTAATAGAGCCTGATCACTTGCCACAGCAATTTGGCGGCGGCGAGCGTCTGGCCTGGCGGATACCAGCCGTCCTGGAAATCGGGGTCGGCACGAAACGCATTCATCATGAAATGGTGCATGGCCATGCCGGAGGCGGTCATGCGGGCGGCGGTTGCCACGGCCACGGCCCGGTCGAGGCGCTGCGGGTACATGGCGGCGAAGGTCAGGGTGTGGAGCGATCCCATGGACGGTCCAGCCATGCACCACAAGCGCTCGATGCCCAGGGTGTCGAGGAAGGCGGCGATGAAGCGCACCTGGTCGCGCAGTGTGATGGCCGGAAAGGTGGGCCCATAGCGGTGGCCGGTCAGCGGGTTGGTGCTCAGCGGGCTGCAAGTGCCGTACATGCCGCCCAACGTATTGATCGAAAGGATCCGGAACTGCTCAGTATCGAACGGCTTGCCGGGGCCGATGAGGCCATTCCACCAGCCTGTGGCAGGATCATCGTCGCTGTATTTGCCGGCGGCGTGATTGGATGAAATCCCGCCATGGTTGAGGAGAATGACCGGCCCCTTCGGGTTGCCGTAGTCTTCGTAGGCCACCCGCGCCGATGACAGGGTGGCGCCGCCTTCGGTGACGAAGGTTTGTGACAGGTTCAGGGATTTTTTCTCGACCAGCAGGGCTGCCTCCACTCGAACATCCTGTACCTGTCATTAAACTACCTGAGGACCAGGCTCGAATACGCTTCGTCCTGC
>CAIXHJ010000362.1 GCA_903919165.1 uncultured Holophagaceae bacterium | reverse complement strand
TAGTAAGTCCTATCGGCCTGGACCCGCCGACTCTGGCCCTGTGCCCAGTGCAGTCGGTCGGCCAGCCCTGCACCGGGACCAGGGACTTGGAGGATGCATGAAGACTTGAAATGATTCCTGTACCGACTGGTCCGATCCTGCGCCAGGAGCGGGTTGGCCGCATAGGGTGCCAGAGCCCGCTCTGCCTCGGCCAGGGCCGCCAGCAAGGTGTTTCGGGCGGGAGCTGGATCCTCAGGCTCCAGGTGCCCCATGGCATCCCGGTGATTGTCATGCCCCCTCGACAGGTCCTCCCAGTTCCGTTCGGCCCAAGCCAGGAGCATCCGGGCGGGAACATGGTCAGGATCAGCCTCAGGAAGGTCCAGCGCCTCGCGCACGGTCTGGCGTAGCAACCTGAGCAGGGCAGGATGGGCCACGTCCCGAATGGTCTCGGGCGAACCTTCTCCTCGGCTCAGCAGTCGCATGGCCAGGCTGTGGATGGTGGAAACCTGCAGGAGTTCAGCCTCCCGGCGGGTGCGGCGCCAAAAGGCCCGGGCCTTGGCCGGCGATGCAGCCCAGGAGACTCCAGTCCAGTGATGGGCCGCCTGACCCACTTCCCCGGCAGACTGCCTCAGCCGTTCGGCCAGGGGCAGCCCCTTCAGCAGGGCTTCGATGGCCTTCCCAACCGGATTTCCTAACAGGGGCAGGAACTCCCGCCAGGCTTGGTCGTCGAGGGCGGTGAGCAGATCCAGGGGGCGGAGCAGGCGCTCGCGCAGGTCCGCCGCCGCCGCTTCACTGAAGGTGGTGGCCAAGATCTCATAGGGCCGGAGGTCCTCGCGGCCGAGGTTGGCGGTGACGAGCACGGTCAACGTGAAGGTCTTGCCCGAACCCGCACTGGCGCTGACCACCAGGGACTGGTCGAGGATGCGGGGATCGCTCAGGTCGAGGCTGCGCATCTCAGTCCTCCCCTTCGTCGGCTTCGACGGACACGTCGACCGGGCGACCGCAGAGGGCGCTCAATTCACATCGCTTGCAGTGCTCTCCCGGAGTCGGGGGGAAGTCCCCGGTTGCCAACCGCTCCTCAAAACGCGCGAGATTCTGCAGCAGGTGATCGCGCCAGGCACCCTGCTCACCGGGCACGGCTGCGAGGGTCCCGAGATGCTTCGTGAAGGGCTCCGGTTCCTCCTCGCGCAAGGGGAGCAGGGCTGCGGTGGTCACGCTTCCAGGCAGGACGGCCTCGGCGATCAGCATGTACAGTGGCGTCTGCAGGTGGGCGGCGAAGGGCGCGCCCTCCTCGGCGTAGGCCTCCAGGCTCTTCTGCTTCGAGGTCTTGTAATCCGTGACGCGCAGGAAGGTCAGGCCTTCCCTGTGATTCCAGCGCTCGATGCGATCGATCTTGCCCGCCACGGACAAGGTCCGTCCATTCCCCAGGTCGAGGTCCACCGGGCCCAGTTCGCCCTCCAGGGAGAGGATGGTCCGTGTCCAGCCTTCTTGCAGGGGCGGCAACTTCCGCCTGTTGCCGGCCTCGACCAACGACATGCGTTCGGGATAGAGGAAGGCGATCTCCCAGCGCGTGGGTCCCATCGCCGTGGCATCGATCAGCAGGGCTGCGGCGAGGTTGGGTAGCAGAGCCTCCAGATCCAGGACGGCCTGGGGCCATTGCTCCTGGGGAATGGTGTCTCCTAATCCGTCCAGCCAGGTGTCTCGATGGCTTTCCCAGAGTGTTCGGAGCGCCGGGAGGAGGGCTTCCGCTCCAGCTTCTGGTGATAGACCTTGCTCCTTGAGGAAAGCGGAGCGCCAATCCTGGATGCCCACTAAGGGCGTCAGGATCCCCTCCAGGACATGGTGCGCGAGGATCCCTACGGCCATGGAGAGGCGACTGGAGGCATCGAAGCTCACCAGTCCCCAGACCCGCTCGGCCATCGAGCGAAAAGGACATTTGGCCAGGCCTTCGAGCGCCGTGGGGCTCGCGGCTGTGCGACCCTTGAGCCATGCGCTGCGGACATCCGTCATTCGATCCGGCTCGGCTGCGTGGGCGGTCGGCGCCTCCTTCTCGGGTCGCGCCATGGCGGCCTTCGCACGAGCCTCAGCATAGGTACCTTCTTCCCGCCCTTCCCAGAGCCAGCGAAGGCGGCTGTGGATCGATGTCGGATGGGGCATCCAGGAACCGGCTCCTTCGAGCGCATTCCAGAACGGCCCCTGAGCCTTCATCCGGCCCTCCTCGTCCTGGGCGGGACTGAGCACCACGAGGTGTTCCCGCGTCATGGACAGGAGCTTGTTGAAGGCGTAGGCCTCCCGCTGGAAGGTGCGGGGAATCTGGTCGCCGTATTCACTGCGGGGCAGCCAGAAGCGCTGGAGCGCAGGTGGGAAATCCGATTCCCCTTCGGCGGCTGTTACTTCCGCCAGGGCGCGGTTGATGGCCGCTTTCCGGTTCCAGTCAAGGTCAGGGTTCTCTGGATCATTACCCGGCCAGGCACCCTCAGAAAGATCCAGAATCAGGGTTGCCCGTGAGCCCGACCAATCATCCAGGAGCGTGCCCGGCGTCACCAGACGCAGGCCCTCGGGCGAACGGGGAACCCTGCTGCTGCGGGCCGCCTCCAGGAAGGCTTCCAATGCCGTGAGCATCTCCGAGAAGGTCCACCTGTCGCTCCCCCAAGCCTCCTTGATGAGGCCGAGGGGCGAGAAGAAGTCGTCCGGATCCATGGGCAGGCGCAAGGTGCCAACCAGGGTCTCGATCCGGGCGGCCCAGTCGCGTGCGGACATGGTTGCCTCACGCAAAGCGGACAATTCCTGCCAGACGCCTTTGGCGCCTTCCTTGGCCCACTCATGCAGATGCATGAAGCTGCTGTTGAATGCAACTGGTCCGTCCTGATCGGCCACCGCCAACAGGTCGGCCCATTGCCTCAGGTCGGCCCGGCGCGATGGCCGGAGGCCTGCCGATACGGAGCAGGGATCCAGGCGCATCAGCCCCATCAGGAGCGTCCAAAGGGGACTCCAGGCCTCACTGGCGATGAGGGGAAGCAGTCCACCCCGCACATGGAGTGCCACGCCTTCCGCAGCCAGGATGGGAGCCAGGAAGGGTCCGGCTTTGTGCGGCTCCGGGTGGATGAGAGTGATGTCCTCCGGGAGGATTCCCGCATCCAGCCAGACGCAGATCTGCTCAGTGGCATGGCGAAGCAGGTCCACGGGCCCCTGTACCAGGCCTCGCTGGAAACAATCTTGGTAAGGGGCGAGATTCAGCGGTCCCTCGAAGAGCCCCTCCAGGGATGGACTCCAGGGAGCCGAACCCCAGCCTTCCGGCTCCGCGACTTCCAGTTCGTTGGGCAGGCTCTGACCATGCTGCTCCAGCCCATCCAGGAACCATTCCACCAGGGGTTGCGGACTGCCGAAGAGCCCCGAACTGGCGTCGCCTTTGCGAGTGGCAAGCGTGAAGGTAGCCCCGCCCAAACCAGGAACACAAGCAAGGGCACGCAACCGGGCGGGAACCAGGTCGCGCAGTCCGGCAAGGAGCGGACCATCCTCCTTGGTGCGCTCAATCCAGAGGCCACGTTCACCCTTCAACTCCAGGTCCACGGCGCGCCAGAGGGCCGCGTCGGGTTCTAGATAGCCGGCTCGATCCACTTCGAGGAGGTAGGCGTCCAAGTGGGCTGCAAGGCTCGCCAGGCTATGGGGGGACTTCGGATTCCCAAGGTCCAATCCACGGCTTCGCAGGCCACGGAGCGTGGCTGGAGAAAGTCCCTGGGCTAAGAGCTCTTGGCAGGCCTGAGCCCTGGCCTTCAGCGAATCCAGACTCGGTTTGGACCAGCCGTTGGACTGGGCCAGGCGGCGCGCCACCCGGAGGTGTAACATCATGCCGAAAGCCCCCGAAACCGGCGGCCTTGCATCATCCAAAAGGACACCGTCGAAGGGGTCGTAGCTCATGGCTTCCTTCTGAACCCGTCACCATGGTGATTGATCGATTCCGCCTCTGACTAAGAATGAGGTCGAAAGGCAGAGTTCTCGAAATCCCTTGCCCACTAGGGCCGATTCTTCCATTTCTTGTACGCGGCTGTGAATAGAGCCTGTTGCGGGTTCGGATCTCCCGTAGCCCATTCATGGATCGAGGTGGCGATATCAACCACATGCAACACGGGCCTAGCTTTTTTCTTGAGTAATTCAGCAAGATTAATAATCAATGCATCCTTCTCGTCATAAAGTATAATTTTATTCCCTTCCAGAGAATGATGTTTATTTTTAAGTCTCTGATAGATGTTGGATAATCTTCGCATCAAGTTGGCTAAATGAACAAGTTCGTCAATACGATTTCCATGAACTGATCTGGCGCTAGCACTCTCGTTTCCAATATCCAAAGCAGCATGTTTTTGGGGGAGAAACCAAGAACTAGCGTTACCATCATGCCATAATTGCATGATTATATTATTTATATCAGATGAGCGTTTGCTGCCACTCAGAGACCAGGATGTATGCCCGTGTTCATAACTATTATAGATATGATATATTTCCATTGGCTGATCTTGAATGCATTCAAGTAAATTATTCATTGCAGTGGCAATATTGTTAAAATAATTTTCAATTTCTTTGCAAGTCATTTCATCAATACCCACCCGCCGTGAAGCTACGAATTTTTTATAATGCAAGGCCAAAGAATTCAATTCATGACCACAAACCTTGATGGTCTTTGTCTGGCTCTGTCCAAGACGATCGAAATAATCCTTCTCAAGACGTTTTATGTCATTCAAATTGTGAATCAAGCTGCGCGATGTGATTGCGGGCATATGGATCATCTCCGCCATGACAACACACATGATGCAGCATTAAGATCGATATTTTTATCAAAATTGTGGGCGACGGATTGCATTCTGCCTCGTGGGGGGGAAGAAGGTTGGCGCCTTCTTTGGAGCGCTTCCTCCTTGAGCTGGTGGCTGGCCCTGAAATAGCGGCATCAACGTCAGGAAGGGCCAGCACACCTCC
>CAIXHJ010000361.1 GCA_903919165.1 uncultured Holophagaceae bacterium | reverse complement strand
GGGCCCGGCCGTTAAGCTGTCGTTAGCAGTCACGCTGGAGTTATTCCATGCCATACCGCTCCATCCCCGCCCTCCTCGCGCTCCTGGTGGCCATCGTGCCGGCGGCCCAGGCCTGCGGCGCCTGCGGGTGCACACTGAACTCCGACTGGGCGAGCCAGGGCTACTCGGTGCAGCCAGGCTTCCGGCTCGACCTGAGGTTCGACTATTTCAACCAGGACCAGCTGCGCTCGGGCACGCAGTCCGTGGACAAGGGTTCCTTCTCGTTCCCCAACGACCAGGAGATCCAGCAGAAGACCATCAACCGCAATCTCACCCTGACGCTGGACTACACGCCCAACGCCGACTGGGGCGTGGCCCTGGTGGTCCCCACCTACAACCGCACCCACGTGACCGTCGTGGCTGGCGACACGGATCCCTCCTTCTCCCAGGCCAACGGCCTCGGGGATGTGCGGATCCTGGGTCGCTACCAGGGCTTCTCTGGCGACCACTCCTTCGGTGTGCAGTTCGGCGTGAAGCTGCCCACGGGCGGCACGACGCAGACCTTCAACGCGGGTGCCGAGACGGGCCAGCCCCTGGACGCGGGCCTGCAGCTGGGCACGGGCACCACGGACCTGCTGCTGGGCTTCTATGCCTTCGGCAGCCTGGGGATGGATTGGGGCTGCTTTGGGCAGATGCTCTTCCAAAAGCCCCTGGCCGAGAAGAACGGCTTTAAGCCTGCCGACGGTGTAAACGCGAACTTCGGCGTGCGTTACTCCGGGTTCGCAGGTGTCACACCGCATCTGCAGCTGAACGTGAGGGCCGAGGGACGCGAATCCGGCCTCAACGCCGACATCCCCAACAGTGGCGCCACCTTGGCCTATCTGAGTCCAGGGCTGACCTTCAACATCAGCCCTTCCTTCCAGGTCTACGTCTTCGGCCAGGTACCCGTGGCCCAGCGGGTAAATGGCCTGCAACTCGAACCCCGGTCCAGCGTGTCCGTGGGGTTGCACTTCACCTTCTGACAGTGGCTGTAAACCTCCGGATTTCCTTGTAGAATCAAGGGTTCCGATGGAGTTCTCTCATGCCGTTCCAGCCCCTGACCCAGGAACCCGAGATCCAGCGCCGCTGGCTCGAGTCCGGCGCCTTCCGCGCCAAGCGGTCCGGGGAACTGCTGCCGGGCTCCAGGACCTTCTACATGCTCGTCATGCTGCCCTATCCCAGCGGCCGCATCCACATGGGCCACGTGCGCAACTACACCCTGGGCGATGTCACGGCCCGGTTTCGCCGCATGCGGGGCTACGAGGTCATGCATCCCCTCGGTTGGGACAGCTTCGGCCTGCCCGCGGAAAACGCCGCCATCAAGAACGGCATCCACCCCGCCATCTGGACCCGCTCGAACATCGAGGAGATGAAGGGCCAGATCCAGAAGATGGGCATCAGCTACGACTGGGACCGCGAAGTCGCGAGCTTCCAGGACGACTACTACCGCTGGAACCAGTGGCTCTTCCTGAAGATGTGGGAGCGGGGCGATGTCTTCCGAGCCATGCGCACCGTGAACTGGTGCGAGGCGCTGGGTACTGTGCTGGCCAACGAACAGGTGGTGGATGGCAGGGACGAGCGCACCGGCCACCCGGTCACCCAGAAGCCACTGGAGCAGTATTTCTTCAAGACGACCAAGTACGCGGATGAGTTGCTGGCCTGCCTGGACGACCTGGACTGGCCCGAGAACGTGAAGACCATGCAGCGCCACTGGATCGGCCGCTCCGAAGGCGCACGCCTGGCGTTCGATCTCGAAGGCGGCGGGCAGGTCGAGGTCTTCACCACGCGCCTCGACACGCTGTTCGGCGTCACCTTCATGGCCCTCAGTACCGAGCACCCGGTCATCGAGAAGGCCGCGGAAACGGATGCGGCACTCCAGGCCTTCTGCGACCAGGTGGCCTCCCTGAGCCACGAGGAACGCCTCACCAGCGACGTGAAACTGGGCCACCGGACGGCCCTCTCGGTGATCCACCCCTTCACCGGCGAAAAGGTACCCGTGTTTGCGGCCAACTACGTGCTCATGGACTACGGCACAGGGGCCGTCATGGGCGTGCCCGCCCACGACGAGCGGGATCACGAGTTCGCCCTCAAGTATGGCCTGGCCATCCCCAAGGTCATCGAATCAGAGAGCGCCTGGGAGCTCGGCACCCTCGTGAACAGCGGCGAGTTCACAGGCATGACGAGCGAGGACGCGATCACGGCCATGGTGGCCAGGCTGGGTGATCGCGCCGCGAAGACCACCACCTACAAGCTCAAGGACTGGGGCCTCAGCCGCCAGCGCTATTGGGGCACGCCGATCCCGACGGTCCATTGCGACCACTGCGGCGTGGTGCCGGAGAAGGCGGAGAACCTGCCCGTGCGCCTGCCCGAGGATGTAGCGTTCAGCGGTGTGGGGCCTTCGCCCCTCACCACGTCGAGGTCCTTCCTCGATTGTTCGTGTCCTGTCTGCGGCCAGCCCGGGCGGCGCGAAACGGACACCATGGACACCTTCGTGGACAGCAGCTGGTACTGGCTGCGCTACCTGGATCCGAAGAACGCGGAGCTGCCCTTCGCCAAGGCCGAGAGCGACGCCTGGAGTCCGGTGGATCTCTACGTGGGCGGCATCGAGCACGCCACCATGCACCTGATCTACGCCCGGTTCTTCACCATGGTGCTGCACGATCTCGGGCTGCTCGACTTCGAGGAACCGTTCGCGCGCCTCTTCTGCCAGGGCATGGTGTGCAAGGCCGCCTACTACTGCGAAAAGTGCAAGTGGCTCAAAGAGGAGGAGGTCGCCTTCGAGAACGAGGACGCCAAGGGCAAGACCCAGGGCGCGGTCGGC
>CAIXHJ010000360.1 GCA_903919165.1 uncultured Holophagaceae bacterium | reverse complement strand
CTGGGAGGGCTGGATCGCGCCCGCTTCCCGGGCGCCGGGCGCCGACCCCCAGTGGGTCACCCTGCCCGACCCCCGGAAGAAGGGCCGCTTCTACAGCCTGGAGGTGCGCCGCCCCTGGGGCTTCGAGCGGGGCCGCATCGGTGGCCGCTTTGGTCCTGGGTATGAGGGCCTGGTTGTGGCGCTGATCGATCCCGCCCTCCTGACCCACGGCAATCCCAGGGGCCCCGTGCGCGTGGTGGACGCCCATCCCGGCACGCCCGAGCCGCCCAAGCCCCGCCTTCCGCTCCACCTGTGGGAACTCGATGACGCGGCTTTCAACCTGGGACCAGGGGAAAACCCGAAGGGCCACAGCGGACCCCTGTCCTGGGAAGTACTGGAGACCGACGACAGCGGCCGCATGCGGGTGCGCGTGGTCCTGGATCGCCGCTGATGCTTCGCCGTGGCGGCCTTGATGGTTTCGGGGATCGCCCTAACCGTCGCGGCCCTCGACCCAGTCCCGCGGTTCCTCGCTGCCTGGCACTCCCTTATCGCGGCCTCGGTCATGGCCGGGGGGCCAGACCGGCGAGGGCACGACCCCGTCATGGAACGTCACCTTGCCATGCAGGATGCAGCCCTTCATGCCGGGGCGGCAGGTGGCGCTGTCCACTCGATCGCAGATCCCGTTCATGTCGTATTGGCAGCTCCAACCGCTCAAGCGCCCTCCATCCCCTGGAGACCAGGAAGGATCAGCCCATCTCCTCCGGCAGGGCCAGCACCGCGCCCTTGTTGGCACTGGTGACGAGCCTCGAGTAGCGCCCCAGCCAGCCTTTGCTGATCTTGGGCCTGGGCTTCACCCAGCCGGCCTTGCGGCGATCCAGTTCGGCCGGATCCACCAGTAGATTGAGACTCCGGGCGGGAATGTCGACGCGGATGCGGTCCCCGGTCTGCACCAGCGCGATGGGGCCGCCCTCTGCGGCTTCGGGGCTCACGTGCCCGATGCACAGGCCCGCGGTGCCGCCGCTGAAACGGCCATCGGTGATGAGCGCCACCTGCTTGCCCAGTCCCTGCCCCTTGATCATCGAGGTGGGGGAGAGCATCTCCGGCATGCCAGGGCCACCCTTGGGTCCTTCGTACCGGATGACCACCACCTGGCCTGCCTTCACCTTCCGCAGGGCCAGGGCCGCCAGGCATTCATCCTGGCTTTCGAACACCAGAGCATCGCCCTCGAAGACGAAGCAGTTGGGGTCCACGCCCGCGCTCTTCACGACGCTGCCCTTGGGGGCCAGGTTGCCGAAGAGCACCGCCAAACCACCGTCCGGCGTGTAGGGGGCCTCGATGGTGCGGATGACCTTGGGATCCTTGATCTTCGCATGCGCGATGGTCTCGCCCAGGGTCTGGCCGGTTACCGTCAGGCAGTCCAGGTTCACGAGGCCCGGCTTGCGGGAGATCTCCTTCAGGATGGCCGATATCCCGCCCGCCCGATCCACGTCCTGAAGGTGCACATCGGGCACCGAGGGCGACACCTTGCAGATGCAGGGCGTGACCGCGGATATTTCGTTGAGGCGCTCCAAGGGGTAGTCCACGCCCGCCTCGTGGGCGATGGCGAAGCCGTGCAGCACTGTATTGGTGGAGCCGCCCATGGCCATGTCCAGGGCATAGGCATTGTCGAGGGAGGCCTTGGTCACCAGGTCGCGGGGCTTGATGTCACGCTCCAGCAGCTCGAAGATCTGATGTGCCGCGTCCTTGGCCAGTTCCAGACGACGGGGATCCACGGCGGGGATGGTGCCGTTGCCCGGCAGGGCCAAGCCGATGGCCTCCAGCAGGCAGTTCATGGAATTGGCCGTGAACATGCCCGAGCAGGAGCCGCAGGTGGGGCAGGCACTGGCTTCGATGGCCTCCAGCTGGGCCTCGGTCATTTCGCCGCTCTGCACCTTGCCCACGCCCTCGAAGACGGTGATCAGATCGCTGCGGCTGCCATCGGGCTGGGTCCCGGCCAGCATGGGTCCCCCCGTGACAAAGATCGTCGGCACGTTCACCCGCACGGCGCCCATGATCATGCCCGGCGTGATCTTGTCGCAGTTGGAGATGCAGATGAGGGCGTCGAAGCAGTGGGCCATGGCCATGGTTTCCACGCAGTCGGCGATGAGCTCCCGGCTGGGCAGTGAGTAGCGCATGCCCAGGTGCCCCATCGCGATGCCATCGTCCACGGCGATGGTGTTGAACTCGAAGGGCACGCCCCCCGCCTCGCGCACGGCCTGTTTGACGATGACCGCGAAATCATGCAGGTGGGTGTGGCCCGGCACGATGTCCGTGTAGGAATTGACGATGCCGATGAATGGCTTGGGGAAGTCCTCGTCCTTCAGGCCCGTGGCTCGAAGCAGGCTCCGGTGCCCGGCGCGCTCGATGCCCTTCTTGATGGTGTCCGATCGCATGGCCACTCCTTCCACCGATTCTACCCGACCTGGGCCAGGCCCTCGGCTTGGGGATGTTCAGGTGTGCTCACAGACAACCAGGTCAAGCAGGCTCTACTCGTCCCCGAGGCCATCAAGGCACTGGTCGATCAGTTCGATCCAGTGCCGCACGGGCAACGGGGTGCCCGCCTGCAGGTGG
>CAIXHJ010000359.1 GCA_903919165.1 uncultured Holophagaceae bacterium | reverse complement strand
CGCACGTAGCGGGCCAGCTGCTTCAGCTCGCTGTCGGGCCGCCCGTGGGCCTGGGCCACGGCCCGCAGCGCCCCCTTCGATTTGAAGTAGGCGTGGTTGGACACCATGGCCACGCGGTCCCGCCCGTAGCGGTCGAAGACGGCCTGGATGACGCGGTCCCGCTCGTCCCAGGCGAAGTCGATGTCCATATCGGGGGGATCCCTGCGCTCCTTCGTGAGGAAGCGCTCGAACATAAGGTTGGTGTCCACGGGATCCACGTTGCTGAGGTGGAGGGCGTAGCTCACCAGGGAGGCCGCGCCGCTGCCCCGGCCGCAGATGTTCGTGGGGATGGGGGGCTGCTCGCCCCGCAGCGCCTGGACGATGTCCTGCACCAGCAGGAAGTAGCGGGCGAAGCCCTTGAAGGCGATGAGGTCCAGCTCCTGCTCCATGCGGGCGAGGATGTCGCCGCGGAGTTCCGGAAACCGTTCCTGCGTGCCGGCCCACACGCGCTCCCGCAGGAGGGCGTCGAGGTCGGCGTCGTCCTGGCCGTGGCCCGGGTGGCCGAAGGGCCGGGCCACCTCCCACTCGCCCCAATGGATCGACCAGCCGGCGATGCGCTCCAGCACCACGGCCGTGGCCCGTTCTACGGCGGGTTCTGCAAAGGGGAAGCGGGCCTCCCAGTCCGCCCGCGGCACGATGGCTTCGCTGGCATCCCACAGGGCCTCGGTGCGGATCAAGGTCGATTGCTGGGCGATGGCCCGCTTGAGCCGGTGCATCTCCAGGCCCTCGGCGGTGCGAAAGCGCAGCACCTGGGGGGCCACCACCTCCAGGCCCGCCGCCAGAGCCTTCCGGGCCTCCTGCACGCGCCGGGGGTGGGCCAACAGGGCCGCATAGAGTCCTTCGCGCAGCAGGGCGTCCAGGCCCGCGAGGTCGTCCGCCAGCAGCACGCAGTCCGTGGGAGGCTCCGCCTCCCCCAGGCCGGGGATGACGATGGGCGGGTCGTGGTCCGCGTGGGCCTGGGCCGTGAGTAGGCGGTTGAGCGCGGCGTAGCCGTCCTTGCTGAAGGGCAGCGCGCCGTACGCGTGCCCCCGCCAGCTGAAGCGGCAGCCCAGGTGCAGGCGGAAGCCCGTCCACTGGGGATCCGGCGGCAGGCCTTCCAGCTCCCGGGACTTGTGGATCCACTCCAGGGTGTCCCGCAGCTTCGGGTAGCCCGCCATGCCCCGGTCCCAGCAGACCAGGTCCCGGTAGCCCAGGCCCCGGGCCACCCTCAGCAGCTGCGCCGCCGGGTAGACGCCTTCACCGAGGCTGAAATCGGAGATGCCGAGAGCGAACATGGGGAGCCGTTTCCAAGGAAATGCTTGTTCTAACCACGAAGACGGAAAGACCACGAAGAGTCTGTTTGTCTCGCGTATCGCAGCAGGCGATACCGAGAAGGGTCGGGTTGCCTCACTTATCACGGCAGGTGGTACCAAGAAGAGCTGCAAAGGCACTGGCCTTAAGCCTTCTTCGTGGTGATTCTTGCTTTTTGATTCGCCAGTTTGCCGGATCTGGTCAGGGCTGCCAGTCGCTGGGCAGGCCACAGGCTTCGAGGACGGCGCGGAGGTAGGGGGTGCCGATGCGCAGGGCGCCCCGCTCGGCGAGGCTCACAAGGGCTTGGGAGCGGCCCATCCGCTCGGCCAGCTGCATCTGGGTGAGACCGGCCTGGCGACGGGCCGCGCGCAGGCGCGGGGCCAAGGCCTTGGCCCTGGCATCGGCTTCTGGCGCGCGGCGGCCCTCCAGCAGTCCCTGAATGGACAGATCCTCATCCAGGCGCGGCCAGTGGATGCCCGTGCCGCGACCGGTGAAGCGCCAGTCTGCAAGATCCCCGGCGGGGGCGGCCGCCAGCCTCGGGAAGAAGGTCAGCGGACAGGCCAGTTCCCGACCGTCCTGGAGCTGGACGACCAGCCGCCCCCGCTCGAACCAGAGGTGGGCGGCACGGGGGGGCTCAGGATTCGTCAAAGTGCTCATGCCAGGCCTCGATGAAGCGATCTCGATGGGTCATCACGATGGCCGCCACCCGCTGGAGATCCCGGGGTGGAAGGCCTCCCGAGTCCGCGATGGATCCATCGTGGAGCCAGATCTTGGCGATGGCGTCGTCGCGTTCGATGTGGACATGGGGTGGCTCACGGGGTTCATGGCTGTAGAAGAAGAACCGGAAGGGCCCTTCCCGGTGGATGGTGGGGGTCATTGGGCCTCCATGAATATTAGGCTTTTATTGGCTTGTTTCAAGTCCAGCCCCATCCAGCCGGGCAGGATGGCCTGGTCCGGGAAGCGGCGGCGGAGGTGGGCCAGGACGGGTTCGAGGCGGTCCAGGCGCTGGTGGAGCGGGTCCTGGAAGAGGCCCCGTTCCCGGCCCAGGCCCCAGGCCAGGCGCAGTTCCACCTCGCGCACGAGAAGGCGCCGGGTGGCGCCCGCCAGGAAGGCCTGCTGGAGGCGCCGGGCCAGGGCCAGGGGCGGGACCGTGAGGTCCTCGGTTGCGGCGCGCCAGGTGTGGGGTTCGCCATCCACATCCCACCAGCGCAGCACCAGCTTCCGGGGATGGCGGGGATCGGACCAGAGCCAGTCCAGGCAGCGG
>CAIXHJ010000358.1 GCA_903919165.1 uncultured Holophagaceae bacterium | reverse complement strand
GCACGCGGGTGTCGTCCGTGATGCGGCCATCCTTCAACGGCACATTCAGATCCGCCCGAAGGAAGACCCGATGGCCCTTCACATCAAGATCACGCACCGACTGGAAGCCCATGGGTCCTCCTTGCTGAAGAATCGTTCCATTCTGACGGAAGCAGGCGTGATCGGCTATCGGCTGTCAGTGATTGAAGACTGAAGACTGCCCTGCCACACCTTTTCGAAGATACCGATCCAGCGGGGGCTGTCCTTGGTGAATGCCTCGCCGGAATAGGTGCCCATGACACGGCGGAGGCGAAGTCCCGCGCGGGCGGCCATCCCCTGAAGTTCCAAGGGAGAGTAGAGGCGCACGCTCTCCAGGATGTCACGTACCTCATCCGTATCCAGATGCGTGAGCACCATACGCTTCACGAGGCGGTCCCCCTCAATGGACCGGCGGCTCTGGGCTCTCACGTTTCCGTGCTCCTCAGTGTCTTCGGGGGTCAGCCTCCGGGCCACCAGATCGACGTTGAGGTAATCCATCACCAGAACGCCCCGGAGCTTGAGCAGACTTCCCAGGCCCATCATCAGGGCCCGGTTCTCGCCATCCGAGAAATATCCGAAGGGCGTGAACCAGAGGCAGATGCCATGTAGGGTGCCTGCCTTCACTGGCAGCCGACGCATGTCCCCCCGGAGGAGCCAGCGGCGCAGGTTGGAGGGGGCCAGGCCAAGCAGCGTCTTCGAAAGATCCATGCCGAAAGCCAGGGGATTCGCCCGCCGCAGAATCTCCAGATGCCGACCCGCTCCGCAGGCGAGGTCGAGCACATAGCCATCCGCCAGTTCAGGAGCCACCCGCAAAGCCTGGCCCATGGCGATGCGAGCCTCCTCTTCATCCCGGTGGGAATAGAGCAGGGCATAGTCCTCGTCAAACCATGCTTCGAACCACTCAGTCAAGGCGGTACCTTTTCAACAACCCAGGGTACTCCGTTGTGGGAAAGGGCTCCATGTGGAAGTCGAACGCACCGCCTCGGGTAGAATGAGGATCGCAAAGGAATCCCATGCAACGCCCTGAACATCTTGAAGACCAGCTCCACTTCCTCCTCTCGACGCTGGTTCAGCGTGAGCTTCGGGACCCGGAGCTGGGCTTCGTGACACTCACTGCCGTCCGCCTTTCGTCAGATCGAAGCGTGGCCAAGGTCTATTTCACGGTGCTTCCGGTCAGCGGCGGCGACCAGGAGGCCCAGGACGGATTCACCCGCAAGGCCCTGGGTCGCGCGGCGGGCTTCCTCCGTAGCCAGCTGGCATCCCGCCTCAAGATGCGCCGGGTCCCCGAGCTTCGTTTCTTCCCGGACGGAACCCTCGAGGAGGGCAATCACCTGGAGACCCTGTTGTCGGAGATCGAAAAGGAGCGGGCGGCCAGACCTGCGGATCCCGAGGTTGAGGCCCCGGAGGCCTGATGGTCGAATCCGGCATCCACCTCGTCCACAAGACTGTGGGACAGAGCAGTTTTGACGTGATCCGCGGATTCAAGCGGCGGGCCTTCGAGGCGGCCCAGAAGAAGCTGGCCTTGGGCCATGGAGGCACGCTGGATCCTTTTGCGGAAGGATTGCTGCTGGTGCTGGCGGGCCAGGCCACTCGGCTGATGGAACTGATGCATCCACTGCCCAAGACCTATGTGGCCGAAGTTGCCTGGGGGGTGGAAACGGACACCTGCGACCTGCATGGCAAACCTGTGTTGAAGGCAGATGCCTCCATGCTTTCGCCCTCTGTTCTGGGCGCGGCCTTGAAGCCCTTTCTGGACTGGACGGACCAGGTGCCCCCCGCCACCAGCGCTAAGAAGATCGACGGCGAGGCCGCCTACAAGAAGGCCCACCGGGGCGAGGAGGTCGTCATGAAACCCTGCCGGGTGTTCCTGCTCTCGGCTAGCTGGATCGCCCACGACCTCCCGCGGAGCAGTACCCTGGAACTCACGTGCCGGGGCGGCTTCTACGTGCGCAGCCTGACCCGCGACCTGGGCCGAGCCCTGGGCTGCGGCGCCCACCTTGCCGCCCTTCGCCGCACGGCCATCGGTCCCTGGACGGATCCTGGGGAAGGCCAGGAACAGCTGTTGACTGGAATGGATCTTCTACCGTGGTGCCCGTCGCGGGTACTCACGGATGAAGAGGCTGATCACCTGAGCCACGGACGCGCCATCGCAGTCGGCGAATCCCGCCCTGCGACTTGGGACATGCCCGAGGGCTTTCCCGATCCCGCTGCACCCCTGCTGGCTCTGCATGAGGGCCGCCTGGTGGCCCTTCTCAAGTCTACCGAGGAGGGCCTCCGCTCCTTCGCGAACCTGCGGGGCGGGATGTAGCAGAAGGAAACGCCGAGCCCATCAGCCTGGAATTAGGTAGGGTTTAGATCTGGGCGAGATCCGTGTTTGCGACCAGGGGGGAAAGCAGACTCATTCAAGCTTTGTTGGCGCTGTCCTTCCCGTCTTGGTGCAATCCAAAGCGGGAGTCTGCGATGACGTCT
>CAIXHJ010000357.1 GCA_903919165.1 uncultured Holophagaceae bacterium | reverse complement strand
TGGCTCCTTTTCGGGGGATCGCCCGTCACCCTTCCCTCAGTCCCGTACCGAAGGTGGGTCGAACCTGGTGAAGGCCAGGTGCCTTTGTCAATCGATGAAGGGAAGTGCAGACTCCAGCTTCATCGTGGTGACGGCCTTTGGCCGTCATCCTTGGCCGCGCTGTCGCTTGGCCTGCGGACCGCAATGCTCCCTGCGGTCGCATTCAGCCCTATTTTTTCACCGGCGCAGCCGGTGAAAAAATGGTGGTGCGGATAGAGGGACTCGAACCCCCACGTCTTGTGAACACTAGTACCTGAAACTAGCGCGTCTACCAATTCCGCCATATCCGCTTGAAAGAAGAATCCGGGCCCCGCAAGAGCCGGAGATGCCAAACACCAAGCCTAGCGTGGGGCGCCGTTTGAGGCAACATCGGATTCTCGACTTCACCACTTGCTATAGGGGATGCCGTTCATACCGGTCCCGTGGGACAGGCTATAGACATCGTAGACATGACCGCCCCCCCAACTTGTGCTATCGGGATCATCGCTGGAATTCCGGAGGCCCCATTCAGCTTTGCCGGTGAAGGGATCCACCGGGACGCGGCGGAGAAAACGGATCTTGCGGCTGAGCGATCCCGCGGCAGGGACCCCCTCCACAAGGACCTCGAGGCTTTCGGGATAGAAATTAGCTTCGGCGGGTGGCGCCTTGATCTTCTGCTGCTCCGCCTGTTTTTTGTAATCATCGATGGCCAATCGCATCTCGCGGAGGTTCCGTCGCAGTTCCAGTTCCTGCTGGCGTCTGAGACCATTCCGAGCCAAGGGCACTGTCACGGAGGCGAGGATCAGCAGCACAGTGGCCGTGACCACCAGTTCGAGCAGGGTGAATCCGCTCTGGCGGCTCACTGCACCGTCACGAGGGCGTTGGACCAGCGCCCTGAGATGGGGGAGGTGCCGACGAGGAACTGCCCGCTCTGGATGACCACCGGCGCGTTGCCTGCGCTGAGTCCCTCCAGTTCCAACGTGGCGAAGGGGCCCGCATCGGTGCCGGTGGGACTGCGATTGAAGACCAGCTTCAGCAGGCCGTCCTGGCCCGGGAACTGCTGGATGGCCCCACCTCCGGCGGTGATGAATTCGCCCGGAGTGAGACCCTGAAGGCGGAGCCCGGGAGGCAGGCGCAGTTCCAGAGTCCCGGTGCTGAGACCCGTACCGCCGCTCACGGTGAGGGTGATGCTCACCCTTTCTCCGGTCTTGATCTCAGAGGCCACCGGCGTCATGAAGATCACCAGGTCCGAGGGGACGGGAGCCTGATCACTAGGGGCGGGTTTCTTCTCCTGAATGGCATTAGACGGGGGGACGGGTGGGGTGGTGGCCGGCTGATCGGGGGTGGCCTGGGACGGGGCGGATGGAACCGCAAGGGGAGTGGAGGGCTGAACTGCGGGAGTAGGCGGATTGGGGGTGGGCAGACTGTTGACCGGCGCAGGAGCAATGGTCTTCTTTGTCGCTACAGGTGCGAAGGGGCCTGCTTTCGCGGTGGCATCTTCCGGGTTAAAGGGAGCCATATCCTGCTCGGTCATGACCGGCTTTCGGACCAGCACGGCCCGGATGGTGAGCAGGACGTCGGTCTTGGCCATGTTGTTGTGGTGGTTGCTCAGGAGGCCACCGATCAGAGGGATGTCAGCCAGGCCCCAAATGCCCTGGAGGCTCTTCTGTTCTTCATCCTTCAGCAGGCCGCCGAAGATCGCGGTCTCGCCGTCGCGCAGCCTGGCAATGGTTTTGATGCTGCGCTTGCCGATGTCGGGACGACCGGGCGTGGATCCCGAGATCAGCGTCGTGACGTCGCTTTCGATCTTCAGGGTGATCTCCCCGTTGTTGTTGACGCGAGGCTCGACCTTGATCTTGACGCCAATGTCCTCGTAGGAGTAAGAGGTCTGCCCCACGCCACCCAGCAGGGATGCCGCGGTGGCCGCCGTGGTGGTTCCGGTGGTGGGCAGGGAGAGCTGGCTCTGGGTCGTGGAAATCTTCGAGCCGATATTCACCTCGCCGACTTCGCCCGAAAGCACCCGCACGTTGGGGCTGGCCACCAGGCGGGCGTCGCCGTTGCTCTTGAGGAAATCCAGGGCGAGGTTCGGGAAGAGCATTCGGATATTGGCGGTGGGGATTCCAGTGAACCCGCCGGAATTGGTGTTCAGGCCCGAGGTGTTGTTCACGGTGGTGGCGCCGATCCGGTAGGTGCCGGAAGTGTCCGTGGAGTTGATGACAGGGAGGAGGCCCATCGTCTCGAGGCTGGTCTCGGTCACCTCCATGAGTTCGAGGTAGATCATGACCTCGGCCTTGGGCTTGTCCAGGCTGCGGATGACTTGGTCCACGATGGCCAGGTCGAGGGGTTTCGCCTTCACGATCAGGGCATTGATCCGCTTGTCCGTGAAGACCTTCAGCTGCGGGTTGATGGTCGTGAGCGTGGACCTCAGGTCGTTGGGATCCGCATTGGACAGGTAGTAGGTCTTGATGATGATGTTCTCGAACTGCTCCCGGTTC
Organism: uncultured Holophagaceae bacterium; assembly: GCA_903919165.1. Taxonomy (GTDB): domain Bacteria; phylum Acidobacteriota; class Holophagae; order Holophagales; family Holophagaceae; genus Geothrix. The sequence continues at coordinate 5,007 of CAIXHJ010000357.1, read as the reverse complement.
TGGGGCGTGGCCTTGAAGACCATGATGGTGTTCTTGTCGACGACCTTGTAGAACAGGTCGTTCTGCAGCATCAGGGTGTCCAGCACCCTCTGGAAGGGCAGGCCCCGCAGATCGATGGAGATGCTCTGATCCTGGAAGGACGTGTGAACGATGATGTTCACTCCGGAAGCCTTGCTGAGGGTCGCGAACATCTCGCGCAGGCTCGTCTTCCGGCTGAAGTTCAGATCGATGCCATCAATGGATCGCGGGTTGAGCTGCACGGCATTCACGGAATCGGCCTTGGCCTTCATGACTTCGAGATCATCCACAGCATCGGCCTCGGCCTTGTCCCGGGCGGCCTTCTGCTCCAGACGGATGAGCCAGTCCCCGGCGATCTGATTGTCGGGATCCAGCACTAGGGTTTTGCGAAGTTCCACGAGCACCAGATCCGTGTAACCACGCAATTCGGCCTTGCGGGCGAGGGACATGTGGTATTCGGCTGCTCGCAGGGAAGCGCGTTTGATGCCGATCCGGGCTTTCGGGTTGGTGGGGTTCTTCCGGAGGACAGCCCGGTACTCGGTGACGGCATCATCGTAGCGGCCTTCGTCGAAGGCCTGGTTGGCCCTGTGGAGACTGCATCCCAGGACCAGCAACAGGGCTGCGGCCACCAGCATGAAATTGCGGAGCGGGGCGAAGGAGGGAATCGGCATTGGGGGCATCCTTCGGGTCAGAATTGGTTCACGGATGTGCCAGCGGAGGCCTCGCGGACCTCCATGACCAGCCGCAGGTCCGGATACTTCGTGTTCTGGAACTCGGCCCGACTATCCAGGATGGATATGAGCTTCCAGCGTTCTTTGAGTATGGTGCCCAAGGTCAGGGTGACGGGTTCCTCACCTTTCATGAAAGCACCCACGGTGCCAGATGGGCTGCCCTTGAAGAAACCGAGGTAGCGCAGATCCTGTGGGCGGCCAGCGAATTCGGCGGCCTTGTCCTGGGCCAGGCGCTGGCGTTCCAATTCCTCTGGAGTCGGAGGTGGAGGTGGCGGCGGCGGTTTCACCTTGGGAGGGGGTGGGGCCGGGGCCTCGAACATGAAGAGATCCCGGTGGATCTTGGCCACCGGTGGAAGTTCGCCCGCCTTGCCCAGCGCGGCCAGGTCCGGGAGGCGACGGAGCCCCAGCAACTGCCGTGGATCCAGGTTGGATCCGGTCCGAGTGGCCGGGATCCTCCTGCCCGGGGAAGTGTCGGGGGCGAAGAAAGTGTAGAGGGCATACAGGAGAACCAGCGCGAACGCTGCAAGGGCGAGCTGTGTTTTCGGATTGGATCTGAGTTCCTGGCGCATGGTCTGGAAATCCAAGCTCGTGGAAAGTGCGCTCATGTCTCGCCCTCCTCGCGCTCAGGACCGCTGGCCTTCCGGAAGGCCCGGAGCACGATGTTGAGTCGCGCGCCTTCTGGACTTTCTTCCAGGCGGCCGTCCCGCACGGCGAAGGGCAGGCCGGATCCCTCCAGGTCTAGCATGAAGGCCTTATGGTTGGCGTAAACGCCCAGCGTGACGAACTCGACCTCCACCGCCTCCAGATCCGTGCCGCGGGCCCCCTCCCGGCTAGGAAGGCCGTACTTCACCGACTGCAGCCGAAGGCCATGTTTCTTGGCCAGCGCGTGAAGTGTCTTGCTGAGACTCCATTGGAGCTCCCCAGCGGAACCCCTGGGCAGGCGGGACTCGAGTTCAGCCAGGGTTTCCTGCCCACGCCGGATGCGGTCGGACAGCTGTTGCAGGTCCTGAAGCTGCTGGATCTGCTGATTCCGGCCCAACTCAGCCTCCCGCTTGGCTTTCAGCTTCTGGGTCAATTGCTGGGACGCATCGGGGAGCACGAAGAAAGCCACCCCCAGGCCTGACACCACTCCCACGATTCCCAGGGCCAGGCGAAGGCGGCTCGTGCGCAAAGGGCTTCTCATTGAGTGTCCTTCGGGGGGAAGGGATATACCCTCGCGGGACGGCGACGCCGGCTTCCCGACGCTTCATCATCCACCGGCACGGGCGGTGGAGCGGGGCGGCCCTGCAGTCCTTCCTGCGCGCCCTGGGCCGGCGGGGCAGGAGGGCGGGCGGCGACGGCTGGTGCCGTGCGTGCGGGCGAGGCAGAGGGGTTCACGGGAAGTCCAGCAGGATGCGCTGCAACGCTGACCGGGGCTGAGGTCGCGGGACCCAGCCTGATGGGCTTCACCTGGAAGGGAGGAGGCACTTGAGCGGTGGGAAGGCTGATCTCGAAATCCCAACCTCCTCCCGCTCGTTCGGATTCGCGCTCCAGGATGACCTGGGCGAAGACCGGCGTGGCACGCAGGGCCTCCACGAAGGCGGCCTCGGCCTGGCGGGTCCGGGCCTCGCCCTTGAGCTTCATCACCACCTGCTGGGAGTTGCTCCTGGCCCGCTGGAGGCCCTTCAGCCGCATGTCCGGCATCATGCACTGCTCGAGCTCGGCGGTAAGCCGGGACCAAGGCAGGCTTCGTTCCTGTAGGATCCGTTCGGCCAACTTCCATCGGGATTGTTCGCGGGATGCGTCCATGTCCTGGAGCGATGCCTGGAGCTGTTGTTCCTTCCGGGCCGCGCGCCGGGCTTCATCCGTCAGACTGACCGCATCGCGTCCGGCCCGGTTGGCCTGATGATAGGCGCGCCAGGTGAAGCCGATGGCCCCTGCCATGAAGAGGATGCCGACTCCGAGGGCGGTCCAGCCGATAGCGACGTGGCGCTGGCGCCAGAGGCTCGGGCGCGGGGCGAGGTTGAGGTGGAGGACCGGGACAGCCATCAGCGCCCCTCACCCAGAACGGAACGGTCGTCGAGGATGCGCACGGCCAGGTTGCTCTCGGGCCAGGCCGGGGCGCCCCAGACAAAGAGCTGCTGGGGAGTGCGTGATTCCCGCTGGAGGAACGCGGCGCTGGGTGCGAGACGCTCTTCGATCCAGGCTTCAGGGGCCAGGGGCTCCGACCATTGGCGCAACAGACAGAGGGTTCGGCCCCATGCCACGAGCGTCCCTGCGTACTTCCCCGATCCCGCGGGACTCAGGGATAGGAGGATGCCCGGTAGGTCGAGGGAGGGAGCCAACAGATTGTATATGTGCAGCCACCGCGGCGTGAGGGCGCGGAGGCTCCGATCTAGCCGCAGACCCAGCTGGAGCATGGATTCCCTCAGTTCTTCGCGGATTCCCGAGGCGAGCCAGACACCCGGTTCCACTTCCATGGCCTGGACAAAGTGGGGCGTATCCAGAGCCAGAGCTTGAGTGAACCGCCATCGGAAGAAGGCTTCCTGGGCTTCGGCACCACGGGGGAGCTCCGTGAGATCCCGCAACAGTACGGAGGGCGTCCATAGATCTTCCACGACCCACCGGGTGGGTCCCGGGGGCAGGGCGGCCAGGGCCTGGGCCAGTTGGTCTTCAGTGGGCGGTCCATTGAGGGGGCGCTGCTGGGTCCCCGCGATGACCCGGTGGGCCTCCAGCCAAAGCAGGGACGCGTCGGGCGGTGCGAGGATGGGATGTTTCACGACGGATCCCCTGCCTCAGCGTCGCTCACCCAGAAGAGGACTAAGCCGGCCCCCGACCGGTCTGCTGCTGCGGGCTCGCGCGCGGGGGCTGGAAAAAGCTGCACAGGTGGCTCCTGACTGGCCTAGGGAAGATCCAAGTCTAACGGGCTTCTGGCCGATCCCCAAGGGGACCGACTGTAAGCCACGGTGGGATCCTGCACATGGTGTGGAATGATAGAGAGAGATGTTCCCACCCGCTTGACCCGGAGCGCTGACCGCGTGCGCCTGATCTCCCTCGAACTCCATGGATTCAAGTCCTTCGCCGAGGCCCAGAAGCTCAGCTTCCCGGGCGGGATGACCGCGGTGGTAGGGCCAAATGGCTGCGGCAAGTCGAACATCTCCGACAGTCTCGCCTGGGTGCTGGGGGAGCAGCGTCCCACCATGCTTCGCGGTGCCGAGATGTCGGATGTGATTTTCGCGGGCACGGCCCAGCGGCGACCCATGGGCCTGTCCGAAGTAAAGCTGGTGTTGGAGATGCCCGATTCCGCTTTGCCTGGGGCCACCCGCGAAGTCACGATTTCGCGCCGCCTCTACCGCGATACTGGAAGTGAGTACCGGATCAACGGGCGTGAGGCCAGGCTCAAGGATGTCCAGGATCTCCTGCTCGATACGGGGATGGGAACACGGGCCTATAGCTTCATCCAGCAGGGGCAGATCGACCTCATCCTGAGCAGCAAACCCAAGGATCGCCGCATCCTGCTGGAGGAGGCCGCAGGCATCACGCGCTACAAGCTGCGCCGTGCCGACGCAGAAAAGCGCCTGGAGGAGACCAAGGACAATCTGGAGCGGCTCGACGACATCCTCTTTGAACTGAACAAGCAGATGGATTCGCTGCGACGCCAAGCCTCTCGGGCCCGGAAGGCAAAGGAGCTGGACATCGAGATCAAGGCCACTCAGCGCATCCTGCTCGCAGGGAAGGCGGTGGAGCTGGAAGCGGCCAAGCTGCGTATCCTCGACCAACTGGACCAGACTGAGCGCCAGGTGGCACAACTCACGGCCCAGGTCTCAGAAAAGGCCTCCGAAGTCGAATCCCTGCGCCTTTCGGTGGACGAGCAGCAGCAGACCCAAGCAAAGCGCGCCACCGCCATGCTGGCCCTGGACCAGCGCCTCCAGCTTGCCGATCAGGAGCGCGGCTTCCAGGAGGAACGCCGGGTCGAGGCCGAGGGGCAACGGAGCCGTCTGCAGGAACGCATCCAAGCCTTGACCGGGCGACTGGAGGAGTCGGGGGATTCCTTCTCGGCGCTGGAAGCCGTACTCAAAGACGCCTCCGCACGCCTGGGGGTGTGGGAGGCCGATCTGTCCAGGGCGGAGGAGACCGTGGCCCTGGCCCAGGGCGCCCTCCGTCACGAGGAAGCCGAATCCCATGCCCTGCGCGAAGGGAGGGTCGAAAGCCAAAAGGAGACCTTGGCCCGCCAGAAGCAGCGCCTGGGATTCCAGAGTCAGATTGCCCAGCTCGAAGG
>CAIXHJ010000356.1 GCA_903919165.1 uncultured Holophagaceae bacterium | reverse complement strand
CCGCCATCCTCGGAATATGGCGCTGGAAGGGTTCGACGCTCAGCGCCGATTCTTCCGTTGCTTAGCTGCGTAGATCTCACGCAGACAGCGCAGGCGGTATCCTGGACCATGCACTATGCGGCGCTCGCTTCGGGTTCCAAGGGGAACTGCCACGCCCTGGCGGACGGTGAGCGGACGCTCCTCATCGACGCGGGCATCTCCCTGCGCCAGATCCGCCAGCGCCTCGACGCCCTGGATTTCCACGCAGGAGAGGTCCAGGCTCTGGCCCTGACCCACGAACATTCCGATCACATCGGCGCCCTGGGCGTCATCCTGCGCCGTACAGACTGGGCCATCCTCGCCACCCGGGAGACTCGGCAAGCGGCAGAGTTGTCCCAGGCCGTCCTGATTCCAGCGGATCGCTGGATCGAGCTGGAAGCGGGCCGTCCTCTTGACTGGGCCGGCTGGCGCGTGCTGCCCTTTTCCCTGCCCCACGATGCCGCCGATCCCGTCGCCTTCCGGGTCGAGGCCGGGGCATGCGCCTGCGCCGTGGTCACGGATCTCGGCCAGCCCACGGCTTTGGTAGCCGACCACCTGCAGGACCTCGACCTCCTGGTGCTGGAGGCCAACCACGATGTGGACATGCTGCGCGAGGGGGACTACCCCCCCCAGCTGAAGGCCCGCATCCTGAGTCGGGTGGGTCACCTCAGCAATGCGGCCATGGCCGAACTGCTGGCCCGGGTCTGTTCGCCACGCCTGAGGCGATTGGTACTGGCCCATCTCAGCGAGTCCAACAACCATCCCGACCTGGCCCGTTTCGCCGCAGAGGAGGTTCTCCGGGGCACGTCTGTGGACTTGCACGTGGCCCATCAGCGGGTGCCTCTCGCCCTTTCCGACCTCTCCCACTAAGGGCCCCATGTTCCGATCCACGCTCGTCCTGCTTCTGCTAGCCCTTCCCCTGGCCGGACAGACCCTGCCTCCCCTCCGGGAGGTGGTGGAACGGTTCGACGCTGCCCAAGCCCAGGCGCGGACCCTCCAGTGTCCATTCACACTGACCATCAGGCGGACCCTGCTGAAGACGCCTTCCGTCACGCGGGGCACGATGTACCTCCAGGGCTCCGATTTCGCCCATTTCGCCTTCCAGCCACCGGAGGATCTGATCCTGCACCTGACTCCCAAGGCCCTCATCTCCTACAGCCCAGAGGCCCATGAAGGCGAGTTCTTGAAGATCGGCTTCATCAAGAATGCCGACCGGAAGTTCCTTGGGCTAGGCCAGAAGCTAAGCTACCTCTCCGACTATTTCCAGATCTCCTTGAGTGAAGCAAGGGATGTTTCCAACACCTGGTTCCTGGCCCTCTCGCCGCGCACCCTTTCTCTGCGCAAGCGGATTCAGGCCCTGAACCTATGGGTGGACAAGGACACCTGGCTGCCTCGGCAGGTCCAGTGGATCGAGCGCAACGGAGATTCCTGGTTCCTGGAGTTGGGACCGCTAAAGATCAATCAGCCACTGCCTTCCAGCGTCACGGAATTCAAGCTGCCAGAGGGTATTCCCCTGCGCAATGAATTCAGCTTTTTCGCCACGCGCAAGAAGTAGTGGGGTGTTCCGCAAACTTTAGGGATCAGCCAAGATCCTTGAGCACCACACGAGGCGGGGGGTTGGGGACACGGCAGTGCCTCCAGAGGGTTGACAGCCCAGGCACGCCTGCTCGTCTGGGCGCCAGAAGGGCCAAGCCCCGGTGACCCTAGATCCTGGCCGACGCCTGTGTTGGCAAGGAGAACTGTGCTGACCTTGACCAACCTTGATCCTGCTATATCAGGGTCAGCACAGTAGGAGTACACTTCAAATGCTTCTCGAGGGCTCAATGATCGTGGTCTGCCCGGGCTGCCAGGCCCGTTTCCAGTATGACGACAGCCGTTTTGGCGCTGTCCGCACCAAGCGTTTCAAGTGCCCGAAATGCAACCATGTGTTCGAGGTGGTGAACCCGTGTGGACTCCCGGTGACGCCAAGCGAACCCCTGCCTCAACCGCTCTCGGCCACAGTACCCAGGCCCGAGGAGGAGCCCACCCCCCCTGATCCGATCCACGCTGCCCGCACCACGGCCAAGCGTGATCGCGAGGCCATGTTGGTGGCCGCAGGCCTCCAGGTCCCAGGAATGCCCCCAGGGTTGATCTTCAGCCTGGCCTTTCTCACAGGACCCCAGGCCTCCACGGTACAGGTGCTGGAGCAGCCCCAGATCGTCATTGGCCGCGAGGAGGGTGATGTGATCACCCGGGATCCTGAAACTTCCCGCCGCCACGCGGTGATTGAAATCCACCGGGATGGCACCGTGTGGATCAGCGACCAGCAATCCACCAATGGGACCCTGGTGAAAGACGCGCGCATCACCGGCCCCGTCCAACTCCTCAGCCAACAGGAATTCACCTGCGGGAACAGCACCTTCATGCTCCTGGTGCGCAACACGAACGAGTTCCCGCTGCATTGAGCGACGCCATGACCACCGATCCCTATGCGCCCTACCTCCGCCAGGCGGAGGATCTCTTTACGCAGGGGGAGACCGTCAAGGCTGGTCAGATCTGGCAGGCGATTCTCAAACAACACCCATCCCACGCGGAGGCCCGCGCCGGTCTGATGGCCGTGAAGGAGCGCCTCCTGGGCCGCCGCGCAGCAGAAACCACAGCGGTTCCCGCAGTCCCGACACAAGGATCCACCGAGGAACCTGAACCCGAACACCAGGCGCCCCTCGTGGTCAATCCCCGCTCCACCGCTCCCGGGGCCGCCCGGCTCGGGGACTCCGCGGATGTGATCGCGGGCACCCTCAATCCAGAGCGCCTGCTGGCCGAGGGCTGCACCCTCTACGACATG
>CAIXHJ010000355.1 GCA_903919165.1 uncultured Holophagaceae bacterium | reverse complement strand
CCCTATGGCCGCACCAAGATCATGATTGAGGACATCTGCCGGGATCTGGCCGCCAGCGAGCCGGGCTGGCACATCGCCCTGCTGCGCTACTTCAACCCGGTGGGAGCGCATCCTTCAGGCCTTATCGGCGAGGAGCCCCAGGGCATCCCCAACAACCTGATGCCCTATCTGCTGCAAGTGGCGGTGGGGCAGCGCCAACGCCTGAGCGTGTTCGGCTCCGACTACCCCACGCCGGACGGCACCGGGGTGCGCGACTACATCCATGTCATGGACCTGGCCCGCGGCCACGGTGCGGCCCTGGAGGCCTTGCCGGGCCTGGACGGAGCCGTGGCCATTAACCTGGGCACGGGGCAGGGCTAGTCGGTGATGGACATGGTCAAGGCCCTATCGGCGGTGGTGGGGCGTCCGCTGCCCTATGCCCTGACCGCACGCCGCCCGGGTGATATCGCCTGCTGCTACTCGGACCCCAGCCGCGCTGAGGCCCTGCTGGGCTGGAAGGCCCGGTTCGGGCTGGAGGCCATGTGCCAGGATGGGTGGGCGTGGCAGCTGCTGAACTCGGCTCAGGCGTAGAGACTTTCCCCTTGCGGAGCGTCGCTTATGGGCGACAATAGACCTATGCACGAGGTTCGCAAGACAGCTGAATTCCAGCACTGGCTTGATGGGCTGAAGGACCCACAGGCCTACGCTCGCATCGAGACCAGGCTTTTCCGCATGGCCCTGGGGCTTCCCGGCGACGTGAAGCCTGTGGGCAAAGGGGTTTCTGAACTGCGAATCGATTACGGTCCTGGTTATCGCGTCTACTTCACCAAGCGGGGCATGACCCTGATTTTCATCCTTGCTGGTGGTACCAAAAGCACTCAGGAAAGAGACATTCGGACCGCCATCCAATTGGCCAGCACTTTATGAAGGAGGAACTCGTGGAACCCCGCAAACGACGCACCATCCGTACATCGACTCCCGCCCGTTCAGTCAAGACCGTGACAACCCCCTACGATGCCGCCGCCAACCTTCAGACGGAGGAGCGCATGGCTGCCCTGCTCGAAGCCGCTCTGGAGGACGGCCATCCCCAAGTGATCGCTGCCGCCCTCGGGGCCATCGCCCGGGCCCAGGGCATGGCCAAGATCGCCAAGGATACGGGCCTGAATCCGAAATCCCTTTACCGGGCCCTCTCCGGGGAGGGCAACCCTGAACTGGATACCTTCATCAAGGTGGTGCGGGCTCTGGGGCTCCAGCTCCACGCGACGGCCACCGCTTGAGCCCAAAACGTACGGATGCCATGGGCCGGAAAGGCTGGGATTTACAGTCGTCGCACACCCGAGCTGGGGGTGACCACCATCAGCGTCTGGCAAGCACCTGGGCGGCCAACAGGACCAGGTACCGGGGGTTGTGCTTGAGGTAGCGCTTCCAGAGCCGCCGGGGCTCCATGGCAAAGCGGAAGGCCCATTCCAGGCCGCTGCGCTGCATCCACCGGGGGGCGCGGCGCGCGGCCCCGGCGTGGAAATCGAAGGCGGCCCCCACGCCTAGCATCACGGCGGGGAGCAGTCCTCGATGTTGGGCCATCCAGTGTTCCTGCCTAGGGCAACCCAGCCCCACGAAAAGGATGCGCGCGCCGCTGGCCCGTATCTCCTGCAGGGTGGCGGCCTGCTCGGCCTCGTCGAGGGGGCGGAAGGGCGGGCTGCAGGCATAAGCGATGGCTAGGCCTGGGAACTGTTGCTGCAGACGGGCCGTGAGGGTTTGCAGGACGATTTCCTGGGCGCCGTAGAACCCCACGAGGAGGCTGCGCTCGCTGGCCAGGCGGCAGACCTCCAGAGTGAGGTCCGGACCGCAGACGCGGGTCTGGTCGGGCTGGCCCAGCAGGCGCAGGGCCCAGACCACGGGCATGCCATCGGGGGTGACGAGGTCGGCGGCGTTGACCACGGCCGCGAAGTCCGGATCGTCGTGGGCCTCCATAACCATGTGCACACTGGCGGCGCACACGGTGCGGCTTTCCCCGGCCTGGGCCCAGGCCACCACCTGCTCGGCGGCCTCAGCCAGGGAGAGGGGCGAGAGGTCGAGGCTGATGACTCGCTGGCGGGGAGAGGAGGCCATGGTGGGTGGGGTCAGGCGCGAAGGACGGCCTGGTTCGCGAGAAACCACTGGTAGGTAGCGCGAATGCCTTCATCGAGGCCGATGCGGTGGCGCCAGGCCTGGGCGTGGAGCCGTGAGACATCCAGCAGCTTCCGCGGAGTGCCGTCGGGCTTGGTGGTGTCCTGAATGATTTCGCCCTCGAAGCCGACGGTGGCTTTCACCTTTTCCGCCAGTTCCCGGATGGTGAGGTCCTCACCGGTGCCCACATTGATGAGCTCGGGCGAGTCGTAGTGCTGCATCAGGTGGACGCAGGCATCGGCCAGGT
>CAIXHJ010000354.1 GCA_903919165.1 uncultured Holophagaceae bacterium | reverse complement strand
GTTCCCGAGGAAACGTGCAGGGCGGTCATTTCTTCGGCTGAAAACCGTAGGGCCATGATAGAGACATGGAAGCGAGCAGGCTATACTGCCGAGATTACGCAGAACTCTGGTTTAAAGGCAATTGTGTACAACGTTCACCATACCTTTATTCAACCTCCAACTCCATCCGGCATCGGTTACGCGGAAATCACCAAGTATACTCAACTCAAGAAGGCCTATACCGAAGCCGGACTGTACGTGGAGGGCGGTACGGACTACGATCAGCGCCGGGTACCACCGAAAGATGAGGTCTCTGGACTGGCCAAGGCGCCCTTGTCGACCCAGCCTGGTACCAACTGGGAATACGGCATGTCAGTGGACCTGCTGGGGCGGGTCATCGAGGCCGCTGCGGGCAAGACCCTCGGGGAGTTCCTCGATGAACGAATCTTCAAGCCGTTGAAAATGGTCGATTCGGGGTTTTCCGTGCCGAAGGTAAAACAGTCCAGGATTGCCGAAGCCTTGCCGACGGACCCATTCACCAAGACCCCAACCAAGCTCCTTGACGTGACCATTGTCCCCAACAATGACTCCGGTGGTGCCGGTGGAGTATCCACAGCCGGCGACTACCTGAATTTCGTGTCGATGCTGCTGAACGGCGGGGAACTCAACGGCCAACGCATCGTGTCCCCCATGATCGTCAATCTCATGGCCTCCGACCAATTGGGTGGCCGTACCGCGGTCCCTTTGTCCCCCGGGCAATTGCTCATGGGGGTCGAGGGCTATACCTTCGGGCTCGGCTTCATGGTGCGCCAGGGTGGCGGTATCGCCTCCGTGCCTGGTTCACCGGGTGAATACCTATGGGCTGGCGCGGCCGGCACCTTCTTCTGGATCGATCCGAAGGAACAACTGGCCGTTGTCGTGATGAGCCAGGTACCCGGACCGGTACGGCCTCACTACCGCAGGGTCATCAAAGATATGGTGTCCGCGGCCGTCATCGGCAAGTGATTCACCGGTATCCATCAGACGTTCCCGGTGTTCATCGGTGGTCCCTCTTTTGATTCCACATTCCGCATCGCCTCTTCAAACCGGTACAACAGTTGGGCGCCCTGTCTCCAACGGGGCAGGCGGAGGGCAAAGACCAGGCCAGCGGCCAAGCAGCCGCCGCCGCCTAGCGCCACGGTGAGGGGCGCACCCAGGCGGTGGGCGAGGGTGCCGCCGAGGAGGGCGCCGATGGGGGCCATGCCCATGAACATCATCGAGTAGACGGACATGACCCGGCCCCGCAGGGCGTCCGGGATCATCATCTGGATCAGGGTGTTGGTCGAGGCCATCTGCACCATGAACGTGTAGCCCAGCGGCAGCATGATCAGGACCGAAAACAGAAGGTTGCGCGAGAGCGAGAAGGCGATGAGGGCCGCGCCGAAACCCATGGCGCAGGCGGCGATCCAGTGACCGAGACCCTTGGGGCTGCGCTTGAGGGCGAGGCTGAAAGCGCCCGCCAGAGCGCCCACGCCGGAGATGCCCATGAGCAGGCCCAAAGCCTTGGCGCCGCCATGGAGGATCTGGTCCGCGAAAATGGGCATGAGCACGGAATAGGGCATGCCCATGAGGCTCATCAGGCCGAGGAGCACCAGCAGATCGCGGACGGGATGGGCGCCGAGGATGAACCGGAAACCCTCCAGGATCGAGTGTTCGCCCGCGGGGGCCCGCCGCGTGTGGGCCGCGTCCAGGCGCATGACCAGGAGGCCCGTAATGACGGCGACATAGCTCACGCTGTTGATGAGGAAACACCAGCCCTCGCCCACGGAAGCCACCAGGAGGCCAGCCACGGCGGGTCCGATGATCCGGGCCCCGTTGAACATGGAGGAGTTCAAGGCGATGGCGTTCATGAGATCCGGCCGGTCCACCGTCTGCGCCACGAAGACCTGCCGGGCCGGGATGTCGAAGGCGTTCACCACCCCCAGCAGCAGCGAGATGGCGACGATGTGCCAGATGTGGACGTGGCCGGTGAGGGTGAGCAGCGCGAGGATCAGCGTCAGCACCAGGGAGGAGGACTGGGTGATGACGATGAGGGTGTGGGCCCGCAGGCGGTCGGCGGCCATGCCGCCCAGGGTGGCCAGGAGGAACACCGGGATCTGCCCGGAAAAGGCCACGAGCCCCAGCATGGCGGCCTGGCCCGTGAGCCGGTACACCAGCCAGGACTGGGCCACGGTCTGCATCCAGGTGCCGATGAGCGAGATCAACTGCCCGGAGAAGAACAGGCGGTAGTTGCGGTAGCGCAGCGCGCGCAGGGCGTCCGGCAGGTTCGGCATGGCTTGATTCTAGCGGGGCCCAGGCAGCCAACGACGGCGAGGGCGAACAGAGGGGCACCGAAGAACACAAAGAACAAGATTGCCACCGATGAATACCGATAAAGGCTGATGAACACCGATGAAAAAAGGTGGAGGCCAAGCTTTGGGTGATGGCTAGCGAAAGAAGCTAACCGACCCCGCCTGCACCGAAGCGCTAAGCGAAGCCGAGTAAGCGAGAAGCTGAGAGAGAGCGGAAGACAATGCTAGCGAGGTCCGAGTTGAGCGGAGGGTTAGGGCTTGACAGGCCATGCAATTTTGACCCTTCGGTGATGAGCAACGCAGTCGCGTAGATAGAGGTCGATGAGGCTTTGATAGGGAACCCCTGCCTCAAGCGCCATGTTCTTGAAGTAGAGGACGACTTCTTCAGAGAGGCGCATGGTGACTGGCTTCTTGAGTTTCGAAGCGTAAGGATTCTTGCGGGCTTTCATGGTTGAGAAATCGTATTCGGCTCTCATGCTAATTCACCTCTATAGAATGCGCTCTCACGCTTGGTTGCTTTGCGGGCTGAAATGATTCGAATTAGATCGCCAGACTCGCGTTCGCAGTGGCAGACCACAAGCACCCGAGCACTGGAACTCATGCCAAGCATGATGAATCGGTCTTCAGAAGACGAGTGGTCATCGTCATAGAACTGAATAGCGAATTCATCGTAGAAAACTGACTGAGCCTCCTCGAAGGAGATCCCGTGCTTCTTGAGGTTGGCCGTAGCCTTGGGTTGATCCCATTCGAATCGGATCATACATACATTGTATTGCAGGTCCTTCACCCGTCAAGGGGAGCCCTAACGAAGGAGGCTAACCGGCCCCGCCTGCACCGAGACGCTGAACGAAGCCGAGGAAGACGGGACAAGAGAGAGAGCGGAAGACAATGCAGGCGGGGTCCGAGTCGAGCTAGGGGTTAGGCGTCACTTTCATTGCGAGATGGGAGTAAAATTGTATTTATTGATTTCTTGTTCGAATGCTTTGTACAAAACTGTAAATTCATTTTTATAAAATTTTTGAATTCCAATATAATCACTTAACTCTGTTTTTTGCAGACCGAGTTGGCTTAGGAATAGATCCGAAATGAAATCGAAGGTGCTTACACCAGATTTTTCGGCCCGAGAAAGACAACGCGAGTAGGTTTCTGTATCTAATAAATTATATCTCTCATCTGAGAAAAGTGCGGATCTAGCGCCATCTGCCACAAATACCTCATGAGGGATATTTCGGTTGAGCGCAATTTCAAATAACCTGAAAACTACTCTTTGTTTCTCCAGCAAGAAACGATCAATATTCAAATCTTTGGGTAGGACTTTTGTTTCTGCCATGAGTGAAAATTTGGCTGTCTCATCATTTCGAAAATCAGAAGAGAACAACCGATCAAGCTGGATCAATATTAGATTGTATGTGGTCGTTTTTGGTTTTAATGACCAGAAAAATGTCATATTAATTTCCTTCTTTGCTGGGTTGGCTTAAAAGATATTGCGGGTTTCACTTTTCTGCTGCCGATAGTGCAAGACGCCTAACGTGGAAGTAACCGGCGCTGCGCGGTTTTATCGCGCAGCGTCTGATTGACTGCCGGGTTATGCCTACGGTGCATTTGATTCCCAATACTCGTAGACCTGTTGTGCGAGAGCGGCGACTTCGATACTGCTTTGACCAAACGAATATTGTTCGTCCGTGGTGAGGTGGACGATTAGCGGGTCTTCGAAGTACCCCTCTTCGACATATCCGACCTTCACGTATCTGGATTTTTCGATATCGGCGACAGACTGATGATGTACTGCTTTGGCTTCGAAATGCTTTACTCCGTTGGCAAGGTGAGAAGTGATTCGAAGTATCGAAGAACTAGAACGGACCACCTCTCGTGCCTTTTTATCGTTGGGGTGAATCCAATCTACGATGTGTTCTGCGGTAACAAAAAAATCAAATGCCGCATATTGGTCTTGCGGCGATTTCCGAACGCGTTCGAGGTCGTACTCTAGTTTCTTCACAAGATCGCGGGGAACTCGTAGTTCGGCAAACCCTTTGAAATTACTCATGGCGGATCCTATGGTGCGAGGCATAACGAATGGAGCTAACCGGCCCCGCCTACACCGAGGCGCTGAACGAAGCCGAGGAAGACGGAACAAGAGAAAGAGCGGAAGGCAATGCAGGCGAGGTCCGAGTTAAGCTAGGAGTTAGGCGTCACTTGCTCTTATGTAAAGGGTATTTGAATGTACTGGAGTAGACGTTATTCCAAAGTTGATCTTGCACACAGGCAATGATTGATCGGTGTATCGCTCCAGCCAACACTGCTTCCAGTGTGAGTTCAGAGAGGAATACCTTATGAGAGGTGCGTGCTTCCAGCCACACAGGGCAGCCGCTTTCCACAGAATAGTTCGACAGGTTCGAGGTAACCCATCCTAATCGTCTAGGGATACGCTTGAACTTCCAAAGGTGAGTGATTCGTTCCTTGAGCCCTACGCACTTATACGCATACAAAACATCTATGCTCGCAAGGTGAACCTTCTGCGATGATAAATTTCTGATGAATATATAGACGCCTGACTTTTTGTTGTAGCCACTGCCTTCGATCCCAAATATTATATCAACTTTAATCCTTGGCCTGGATTGAAGCACACTCCAAGCGAAGACCAGTGTCGATAGGATTGCTGCATAAATCGCTAGGTAATCTGTGAATTTCAAGGGCTCATGCCTCCCAGCTGGTCTTGATCTGCCGATTGTGTTAGGTGAACGGCGGAAGGGTGTGTTCTACCCCAAAAACCATATGCTGAATGGGAAAAGTTGCATGGATGGTTTCCACAGTTTACCTGAATAGGCGAACTGGGACAGGTAGGTATTCAGACTGAATAGGCAGACCGGAAATAGGCGGATGGTTCACTTATTTCCTGTCCCAGGAATGAGTCGCTCGGGGGCGGCTTGACCTTGAATCATGCGACAGGCCTTGAAGGGGCAGGGCGCCGGATAAGAAAGGGGGTGGTGGTTTGAATCATGGAAACAGAATAGAACCTGGCCCGATGATGGCCATTAAGCAAACGTCATGCTTTCCGGATGATCAACCGAGGATGGCGCGGGTGATGGGTCCATCTAACGGGGGTAGGCCTGATCCGCCTGATCGGTGTTCATCCGCTTTGCTCGGTGTCCATCGGTGATCCAGCTTGGCTCTCTAGCGCCGCGTACACTCCGGGACGCCGATCCCGCAAGGCGGGGAACCGCTCCCGCCAGGCGCGCAGCTGCGCGAGGTCGATGTCCCCGACCACCAAGCCTTCCGTGGCATCGCCCATTGCGAGCACTTCACCGAAGCAGTCGTGGATGGCGGATTTCCCAGGGTATTCCAGCTGCGGGTCCCGGCCCACGCGGTTGACGCCACAGATGGCCAGCTGGTTCTCGATGGCCCGGGCGGCGAGCAGCGTGGACCAGGCCGAGATCCGCCGCGCGGGCCAGTTGGCGGGCAGGAAGATCACTTCGGTGCCCTTCGCCGCCAGGGCGCGGAAGGGCTCGGGGAAGCGCAGGTCATAGCAGATCTGCAGGCCGCAGGGGATGCCGTCCACCTCGAACAGGGGGCACTCCGTGCCGCCGCTGTAGTGCAGGTTCTCCTCGCCATAGGAGAAGGGGTGGATCTTGCGGTAGGTCGCCACCAGCGATCCGTCCGGCGCGGTGACGAAGGCCGCGTTGCGCGGATGGGGCGCGTGGGCTTCGACCACCGAGCCCACGAGGTACAGGTCGAACCGCTTTGAGAGTGCGGCCATCGCCTCGCTGGTGGGACCCGGGATGGGCTCCGCAAAGGGTTCCGGCGCCATGGTGAAACCCAGCGTGAACAGCTCCGGGAACACAGCCACCCGCGCCCCTCCCCGGGCGGCCGCCTCCACGAAGCCGGCTGCCCGGGCGAGGTTCGCGGCCGGGTCCTGCCAGACCGTGTCCTGCTGGACCAGGGCGACGCGGAGCGATGGGAAGGCCATGGACTGATCCTATCCGGACTCACTTCGCTGTGATCTGGATCAAGGGCTTGTTGACGCCAAAGGAGTGGAAGGTCGTATGATGGGGAGCATCCGGAGGTTTCTCCGTGCGGTCGATTCTGCGCGCCATCCTGTCTGTCGCGCTGCTCCTGGGCAGCGGAGTCGCGGACTGGGCGCCCGGGTCGACCCAGATGGGAACGCAGTCCCACGAATCCTGCTGTTGCGGCGGGATCCCCGCCAGTGCTGAGAACAGCTGTCCCTGCCCCAAGCCTGACGGCAACCGCAGTCCCTCCCAGTCCCTCTGCCAGAACCGAACCATCGCTGTGGTCGATCTTGCGGCCAGGCGCACTCAGGCGGAACGGCGGACGGAACCCAGGCCCGAGCCCACCACCTGGGCCCAGGCGCTGGATCTCCGTGAACTTTCCGGATCTCCCGCCCCTGCGCGTGGCCGGGACCCGGATCTGGGGCGGCACCTCGCACGGCTGAACACCTTCCGGATCTGATCGGGAGCTGAGCGAAGCCTTGCTCACTCCTAAGGGTGGGCATCCGCCTCTTTCCCTCTTCCGGAGATCCCCATGCGCACACCCTTGCGCCTGGTGCCGGCCGTGGTGCTGCTTGCGCCAGGTCAGGCCCAGGTTCCTCCCACCCAACCCACAGCCGAGGATCCCTTCCTGGCGGCACTGTTGCAGGAAACCCTCCGAAATCATCCGGACTTCCAGAAGGCGGAGCACGGGGTTTTCCTCGAACAGGAGCGTGTGCCGCAGGCGGGCGTCCTGCCGGATCCCTCGCTCTCCCTTGGGCTGCAGAACGACGGCTTCAAGCGCATCGAAGTGGGCCGCATGGAGACCAGCTTCTACAGCGTCGCCTTCACCCAGCCCTTCCCCTGGCCCGGCAAGCGGGACCTCCGGAAGCAGGTGGCGGCCCTGGGTGTGGAACTCTCTGAAGCCGCAAAGAACCGCGTTCAACTCGGCCTGGAGGCTGACGTGAGGCGCGGCTGCGCGTCCCTGCTCCTGATCCGGGACCAGAAGACCCTGCAACACCAGCAGGACATTTTCCTCGAGCAGGCCGAGCAGCTTGCCCGAACCCGCTATGAGGTGGGACAGGGCAGTCAGGTCGACCTGCTGCGGGCCCAGTTGGAACGCACCCGGCTCCGACAGGCGGTCCTCTCCCTGGCAGCGGAGGAGAAGGTGGCGGTGGCGGTCCTCAACCGCCTGCGCGGGCACCACCTGGAAGATCCCATCGAGACCACGGCCACCCTGAGGGATCAGCCGGAGCCTGAGCTGCTGACGCTGGAGGCTGTGGAGGCCCGCAGTCCTGAACTGGCGGCGGCCTGGACCGGGATGAAGCAGGCCGAACGGCAGATGGATCTGGCCAAGCTGGACCGTCGGCCTGATTTCGCGGTCACCGCGGGCCTGATGCCCCGGGGCAGCCTGGACCCCATGTGGCAGGTGGGCGTGAGTGTCTCTCTCCCCATCTACGGCCGCAGCAAGCAGCAGCGGGCGGTGGCGGAGCATGATCACCACCGACTCGGCCAGAAGGCGGAAGTGGATTCCGTTCATACCTTGTTGTGGCAGCGCACGGAGGAACGCACGTTCCAGATTCAGGCCCTGCGTGACATCAGGAGTCTCTACCAGCAGGGCCTGCTGGTGCAGAGCGAAGCCAGCTTCAAGGCCGCCCTCGCCCAGTACGGTGCCGGGCGCGGATCCTTCCTGGGGAGCCTGGAAGCGCTGAACGGCTGGGTGAACGACCAGGGCGGCTACCTGCAGACCCTGGCCCAGCTCCAGGCCCAGCACATCGCCCTGCGCGAGGCCGCCCTGGGCCCCACAGTCCCGTTGTCTGGAGGGTCTCTAGGCTCCGCCAGCATCTCCACAGGCGGTTCGGGAACACCCACCGCGGCGAAAGCCACAGCCAAGGCCCCGGGCACCGCCCAGGACAGAGGCCCTGCCATGAAATCCATGTGAACCGGAGTTGACCATGACCGACAACCCGATTGAAAAGGCCCCTTCAAGCTCTGCTCGCATCCGCACCCTCGGCCTGGTGGCCCTGGGACTGATCGCTGGTGTGGGCGGCACGATCCTCCTGCGCCCTGCTGCCAAGGGGGACCACGACCATGGGCCCGCCAGTGCTCCTGCTCCCAAGATGCAGATGTACCAGTGCCCCATGCATCCGCAGATCATCCAGGACCACCCGGGCGACTGCCCCATCTGTGGGATGAAGCTGGTGCCCATCAAGGACTCTGGCGCCTCGCCCGCCAAGCCCGCCGACAAGGGCAGGATCGTGTTCTACCGCAACCCCATGAACCCGAGCATCACTTCCCAGGTGCCCATGAAGGACGAGATGGGCATGGACTACATCCCGGTCTACGAGGGTGAGCTCAAGGGCGAGGGACCGTCCGTCGAGGATCATGCCGCCGTCACCATCGACCCCGAGCGGCAGCAGCTCATCGGCCTCACGACGGCCAAAGTCGCCGAGGGCATGGTGGGCGGCGAGATCCGCACCACGGCCATCCTGGCGGTGGACGAGACCCGGGTCCGCAAGGTCAACCTGAAGGTTGACGGTTTCGTGGACCACCTCTACGTGGATTTCGTCGGCAAACCCGTCGCGAAAGGGCAGCCCCTCTTCAGCTTCTATAGCCCGGAGTTCGTGAGCGCCCAGGAGGAATACCTGGTCGCGGTGAAGACCCGGACAAGCCTGGCTGCGGGCTCGCTGGCGCAGAGCGGGGACGACCTGGTGTCGTCGGCGAAGCGCCGACTGGCCCTCTGGGATGTGCCCGAGGAGGCCTTCGCCCGCCTCGAAAAGACGGGCGTGGCCCAGCGCGACATCATCCTCCGCTCGCCAGTCTCGGGCGTGGTGACCGCCAAGAACGTGGTGCAGGGCTCCCGCCTGACGCCCGCCGACATCCCCTTCGAGATCACGGACCTGAGCCATGTCTGGGCCCTGGCGGATGTCTATGAGACCGAGCTGGCCCGCGTCAAGGTGGGACAGTCCGGCACCTTGACCTTGTCCTCCATGCCTGGCAAGACCTTCACGGGACGCGTGGTCTTCGTGGATCCCATCCTCGACCCCAAGACCCGCACCGCCAAACTGCGCCTGGACCTGCCGAATCCGAAGGGAGACTTGAAGCCCGGAGCCTACGGGGAGGCCGTGATCAAGGGGCCCGCCCACAAGGGCATCCTCGTGCCCATGGACGCGGTCCTTGATGCGGGTACCCAGAAGGTGGCCTTTGTCGCCCTCGGGGAGGGCCGGTTCCAGCCGCGCGAGGTCGCCACAGGCATCCGTGTCGGGGACCAGATCGAGATTCTCTCGGGCCTTAAGTCGGGCGAGGAGGTCATCACCCGGGCCAACTTCCTGGTGGATTCCGAATCCCGCCTCCAGGCCGCCCTGGCGGGTCTTACCCAGAAGGGCCCCCCAGCCACCCCTGTCGCCGCTCCCCCGAGCGGCCACCAACACTGAGGAGGGGTGATGCACGGAAACAGCGCCTACGACCCCGAACACCCGACCTTCCTCCAGCGGATCATCCGATTCTCCGCCGACAACCGATGGCTGGTCCTGGCGGCCTCCATCCTGGCGCTGGTCTTGGCCTTCTGGACCATGCGGACCATCCCTCTGGATGCCCTGCCGGATCTCTCGGACACCCAGGTCATCGTGTACTCGAAGTGGGACCGGAGCCCCGACATCGTCGAGGACCAGGTCACCTACCCCATCGTCACCAGCCTGCTGGGCGCTCCGAAGGTGAAGGCGGTCCGGGCCCTCTCGGACTTCGGCTACTCCTACGTCTACGTGATCTTCGAGGACGGCACGGACATCTACTGGGCCCGCAGCCGGGTGTTGGAGTACCTCTCGAAGATCACCGCCAATCTGCCGCCCGGCGTGAAGACGGAACTGGGGCCCGACGCCACCTCGGTCGGGTGGATCTACCAGTACGCGCTCGTCGATCACTCGGGCAAGCACAGCAGCGATGAGCTCAGGTCCTACCAGGACTGGTTCCTCAAGTACTCGCTGGCCAGCGTCCCCGGGGTGGCGGAAGTAGCCACGGTGGGTGGCCAGGCCCGGCAGTTTCAGGTGAGCGTGGATCCCAACAAGCTAGCCGCCTACCGCATTCCCATCGGCGCCGTCATCAACGCGGTGAAATCCTCCAATTCGGAAGTGGGCGGACGGCTCGTCGAATACAGCGGCCGGGAGTACATGGTCCGGGGGCGGGGCTATGTGAAGACCACCAAGGACCTGGAAACCGCCGTCCTCAAGGCCTACGATGGCACTCCGGTTCGGTTGGGCGATGTCGCCACGGTGAGCCTGGGGCCTGAGCTGCGCCGGGGCATCACGGACCTCGACGGCCAGGGCGATGTCGTGGGAGGCATCGTGGTCATGCGGCAGGGGGAGAATGCCCTGAACGTCATCGGCCGCGTGAAGGACCGCCTGGCGGAGCTGAAGGACAGCCTGCCCAAGGGCGTCGAAGTGGTGCCGGTCTATGACCGCTCGAACCTGATCCACCGCGCCATCGATACCGTGACGCACAAGCTGATCGAGGAAATGATCGTCGTGTCGATCATCATCCTGATCTTCCTCTGGCACATCCCCTCGGCCATCGTGCCCATCCTCACCATTCCTGTCTCGGTGGCGCTGGCCTTCATTCCCCTGTACGGGATCGGGCAGAACGCCAACCTGATGAGCCTCGCGGGCATCGCCATCTCCATCGGCGTGTTGGTGGATGGCGCCATCGTGGAGGTGGAGAACGCCTACAAGAAGATCGAAGGCTGGATCGCCGCGGGGAAACCCGGGACCTTCTACCAGGTCCGGCTGGAAGCCCTGATGGAGGTGGGGCCGAGCGTGTTCTTCTCCCTGCTGGTGGTGGCGGTCAGCTTCCTGCCCATCTTCACCCTGATGGACCAGGAGGGGCGCCTCTTCAAGCCATTGGCCTTTTCCAAGAACTTCGCCATGGGCATCGCAGCCCTGTTGGCGCTGACCCTGGATCCGGCCATGCGCATGCTCTTCGCGCGGGTGGAACCCTTCACCTTCAAACCGAAGTGGCTGGCCTGGACCGCCACCCAGATGGCCGTCGGCAAGTACTACGCGGAGGAGAAACATCCCATCAGCGTCTTCCTGCACCGGATCTATGAACGGCCCTGCCGCTTCGTGGTCAAGCATGCCAAGGCGACCCTCGCCGTGGCCGTACTGCTGGTCCTGGCCACCATCCCGGCCTTCGTGAGCCTGGGCAGCGAGTTCATGCCTCCGCTCAATGAAGGGACATTGCTCTACATGCCATCCACCCTTCCGGGCCTTAGC
>CAIXHJ010000353.1 GCA_903919165.1 uncultured Holophagaceae bacterium | reverse complement strand
GGTACTGTGGCTGCGTCCTGATGCGCGAGACCCGCACAGCACCTCCGCAAGCTGTTGTCGGCCAGGTGACCATATCCATGGGACGACGTGGAGCAGGTGCTTTAGCTCGATTAAAGGTCGAAGAACCGCCGATTTCCGAAGAAGAAGCCGCTGCCAGAGCCTATGAACTAGCCTTGAGTGTGGTAATTCAGGAGCAGAAGGCTTCCATAAGTCTTCTACAGCGAAAACTAAACTTCGGTTACGGCAAAGCCGCCCTGATTCTTGATCGAATGGAAGAGGAGGGCGTCGTCGGCCCAGACCAAGGGGCTGGAAAACCTCGGGTCGTATTGTCCAGGTAACCAGCGATACCTGCTGAAGGACCTCACTCGAACACCCCCATCAGCTGATCTCGGCAAGTTTCAGCCGAACCTGCTCCCGCCTCAACCATTCGGCTTGCGCCTCGCTGAGGCCAAGAGCCAGGGCATGGTCGGCGGCCTCTCGGCAGCGAAACAGCAGGGCGCGGTCGCGCACGAGGTCGGCCACCTGGAATCGCGGCAATCCGGCCTGCCTCACCCCAAAGAACTCACCGGGACCCCGGAGCTCCAAGTCCCGCTGCGCGATGCGGAAGCCATCCTGGGTTTCCAGGAGGGTCTGCAGCCGGTCATTCTCGGATCCGCTGATCATGAAGAAGAGGCTGCGATCAGGACCGCGTCCGACGCGGCCCCGTAGCTGGTGGAGCTGGCTGAGGCCGAAGCGCTCGGCGTGGTCCACCACCATCACCGAGGCATTCGGCACGTCCACACCCACCTCGATCACAGTGGTGGCCAGGAGAATCTTGGCCTCGCCTGACACGAAGCGCGCCATGCGGGTGGCCATCTCGTCGGCCTTCATGCGGCCGTGGACCACTTCGATGGTCTCGTCCGGGAAGATGCCGCGCAGCAGCGATTCCATGGCCTGGATGTCCCGGAGCTGGACCTTGCCTTCGTCGGATGGGTCGATGCTCGGGCTCACCACGAAGGCCTGTCGGCCTTCGACGAGCTCACGGCGCATCTCCTCCCAGGCGCGTTCCGCAAAGTCGGGTCTATGCAGCTTCGTGGTGATGGGCTTACGACCCGGAGGCAATTCGTCCAGCACACTCTGGTCCAGATCCCCGAAGACGGCCAGAGCGAGCGAACGGGGTATGGGTGTGGCGCTCATCACCAGCCAATGCGGATCGCCACCCTTCTCCTTCAAGGCCTCGCGCTGCTTCACGCCGAAGCGGTGCTGTTCGTCCACCACCACCAGCTGCAGATTGCGGAACGCCACTGCCTCCTGGAACAGCGCATGGGTGCCCACCACATAGCGAGCCTCACCTTCGGCGATGCGTGCCAGGGCCGCCCGTTTCTCAGCGACCTTCATGCCACCCAGCAACAGCTGTAGGGAGCCAGACTGGTCGCCCAAGTACCGCCTGAAGCTATCCGCATGCTGCCGGGCCAGCACTTCCGTCGGTACCAGGAGGGCACCCTGGCCCCCCGTCTCGGCGACCATGGCCAGGGACAGCAAAGCCACCAGGGTCTTCCCGCTACCCACGTCGCCCTGAAGCAGGCGGTTCATCACGCGGCCCGAGGTTAGGTCCTCTACAATCTCCTTGAAGCACCGGCGTTGCGCGCCGGTCAAGTGGAAGGGCAGGAAGGTTCTCAACCGTTCCCGCAGCTCCGGCGAGGTTGGAACCATCAGTCCCTTCCGCTTCATGCGCCCGGCACGACGCAGGGCGATGCTCAGAGAAAAGGCGAACAGCTCCTCCGAGGCAAGGCGCCGATGGGCAGGCGTGGTGCCGGTTTCAAGGGCCTTGGCCTCGCTCTCGTCCGGAGGATCATGCAGCAGGCGCAATGCGTTCAACGTGTCCGGCAGGTCCTTCGATAGTTCCAGGGGAAGCCAGTCCTCGGCGAGGTGGACCCGCGACAGGGCTTCGGCCACCAGCTTCTGCCTCACCCGCCCTGTGAGCGATCCCAGCTTCCGGTAGAGAGGCAGATAGCGACGCACCCATTCCTGGTCCCCATCGCGTTCCATGAACTCGAACTGTGGACCCCGCATCTCCAGACCGTACCGCCCCAGGAGCAGGGGTCCGAATGCCAGGAGGCGGTCACCCACCTTCAGGGCGCGCCCCAGGTAGGGCTGGTTGAACCAGAGGAGACGCAGAGTGCCAGTGCCATCGGCGAGCAACACTTCCGTGAGAGCCATGCGCTGGACCCGCGTGGTGCTCTGGCGCAGATCCTGGACTGTCCCAAGCACGGTGACGATGCTGGAGTCCTGGGTTTCGAAGCCGCGCATCTCCAGACTGCCGAGGGGCCTGAGGCTGCCTCGATCCACGTAGCGGTAGGGCAGGCTCCAGAGCAGGTCCCGGAGGGTTTCAATGCCGGCCTCCTCCAAAGCCATCGCCCGTGCCGGTCCTAATCCCCGGAGGATGGTGACCCTGGATGAGAGCGGAAGTTGGGCGAGGGACATGACGGCTGTTCCAGCCTATCCGCACCCCGAGGACCTGCGCCATTCAGGTCATAGCGACCCCCAAAGGCACCTTGACGATGCCGTCCTGCTCCAGGGCGTCTCAGACCAATCATCGTCTTGACCGATGAAACGCTTTCTCACCACGAAGTTCGTTTCAGGCGTGGACGGCCGTTCGGGCCATGGCCTTGACGAGGGCCTGTTCCAGGTCAGCCCAGAGATCATCGGGGCTCTCGAGGCCCACCGAAAGCCGCATGAGCGACTGGGACACGCCGCTGTGCTCGCGAGCCGCGGTATCAACGACACGATGGGTGAGGGCCGCGGGGTGCTGGATCAGGGTGTCCACGCTGCCCAGGGACACGGCCGGCGTCATGAGCTTCACCTCGGCCATCACCGTTGCGCCGGCTTCGAAACCACCCATCAGCTCGAAGGCGATCAAGGAACCGGGGCCCTTCATCTGGCGGCCCACCAATCCCCTGGGATCCTGTCCCGGAAGGCCCGGAAAGTGGACGGCTGACACCGCGGGATGCTTGGCGAGGCGTTCGACCAGGACCTTGGCGCCCTCCTGCTGGGCCCTCACCCGCAGGGGCAGCGTGGGCAGGCCGCGGTGCAGTAGGTAGGCCGCCAGCGGGTGCAGGACGTTGCCGGTGATGACCCGAACCTTGCGAAGTTCCGTGGCCCAGTCGTGGTTGGTGGCCACCAGGCCCGCCAGCACATCGCCATGGCCACCCAGGAACTTCGTCGCGCTATGGAGGACCAGGGTCACCCCGTGCTTGATGGGATTCTGCAGGATGGGTGTGGCGAAGGTGTTGTCCACCAGCACGGGGACCTTGCCGGCCTGGCGGACCACGTCGTCCAGGTCCAGCAGGGCCAAGGTTGGATTGGCGGGTGTCTCGACCAGGACCATGGCGGTATCGGAACGGATGGCCGAGGCAATGCTGTCAGCTTCGGCCCAGGTTACCTCCAGGCCCAGCATCCCGGAGGCCAGCAGGTGGTCCGTACCGCCATAGAGGGGACGCACGGCCACCACATGGTTGCCCCGCTGCTTGGCAGCCATAAGGCTGGCGGTCACCGCCGCCATGCCGGAACTGAAGGCCACGGCCTCCTCGGCGCCCTCGAGCTGGGCCAGGGCCTGCTCGTACCGGGCCACCGTGGGGTTGTAGAGGCGCGAATAGACAGGGCTGCCCAGGGGCAGGCCACCCATCGCCATGGACTCAAGGCTCTGACCGCCCTCCACCAGGTCATGCAAAGGGTAGGTGCTGCTGAGGTCGATGGGCAGCGCGTGGATGCCCTGTTCGTTCAGCACTTCGCGACCGGCGTGCACGGCTTGGGTTTCCAGGGACATCGAAGCGGACGGGTGGCTCATGGCAAGGCTCCTATGATTCCAATGTAGGTTCGATCATTTCGACATCACGCCGAATTTATTTCGTGAAATGATATGAATCATGGAACTTGACCGAACAGACTTCGCCCTGATCGAGCTTCTTCAGAAGGATGCTCGGCTATCCAACAAGGAACTGGCCGCCACCGTGGGACTGGCACCCTCCTCCTGTCTGGCCCGTGTGCAGCGTCTGCGAACCGAGGGAGTGCTGAAAGGCTCCCACGCCGAAGTGAACCCCGACGCCCTGGGGATTGGACTCCAGGCACTCATCGCCGTGCAGCTGCGCCAGCACAGCCGGGCCCAGGTGAAGGCCTTCTGGAATCACATGATGGGACTGCCCGAGGTGCTGGCGGTCTTCCATGTGGCGGGCACCCATGACTTCCAGGTCCATGTGGCGGTGCGGGACGCTCATCACCTGCGCGACCTGGCCCTGGATGCCTTCACCACCCGCCCCGAAGTGGCCCACATTGAGACAAGCCTCATCTTCGAATGCGTCAAGGGCAAGGTGATGCCGAACTACCGTGTGCCTGGACCAAAATGACCCGTTCGATGCGCCGGTCCGGCACCAGCCACATGAGCGCAGCCACCCAGTAGAGGTTGAACCCGGCCCAGCGACTGGTGATCATCCCTTTGTAGCCAACGCCCGGTCAGCCTGGCGTCCCAGATCCCCGCTGCCCTGGCTGTTGGCGAGGCTCTTGGCGAGGGCCACCAGCATGGCTTCCTGTGCGACGGGCGCCAGATGGGACAACAGGTCGGCGGCGGCGGCCACGGCGAGCAGCTGATGGGCGTGGTTGAAGGTCGGATCGTTGCGGGTGGCGGCCTCGGCGAGGGACCTCAGCGCTTCATCGTCCCGTCCATCCGCGACCAAGGCAGACGCGCAGCCCATCGCCAAGGCTGGCTCCGAATCCAGGATCGCCTCGAGAAGCGCTTCCGCATCGGCCGTTCCCCTTTTCCCGGGACGGATGCGTTCGTCTGGCTCGTCCGTGGGAAAGAGGTTCACGAGGGCTGCGGCCTGGCACCAGATGCGGGGATCCGCCGCGCGGGTCCGGGCTAGGTTGGCCAGGTAGACGAAGGTCCAGGCAGTCTTGCCTTCCAGGTCCCGCCGGGCGTCCAGCTGCTTCTCGGAGGCTGCGAGCACCAAGGCCGCCAGCATGTCCCCGGCCCCCTGCCCCGACTTCAGCCGGGCCATGAACGCGTCCAGGAGGCCCACCAAGCCCAGGTCACAGATGTCCCGCACCTGGGAGGCGAACCCATCCCTGTCTAGGGACGCGGGATCCCAGGGCACGGTGACTTCGACGTCCACTAGGCGCTTGGCGGCACGCCGGGCCCAGAAGGTGTCCTCCGGCGTGGCCGCCAGCCAAGCTGCCAGGCCGAACAGTCTTCGGCCCGTCGCCTTTGGGCGTTCCAACCGCTCGTGCAGGTCCGCCAAATCGCAGGCCAATACAGCCTTGTGGCCAACGTTGGCCATGTCCGTGTTCGTGAGCCGCCCGATGTGATAGAAATCTTGCGCTTCAGGCAGTTCAAAGCCCTGGGCTTCCGCGTAGGCCAGGCTGGGCCGACGGGACAGAATGAAAGACTCCAGATTCCGCCAATCTCCGCTGCCCTTGGCTGCCATCACCTGGGCCAGGGCCGGGGCGGACCGGCGCCCCTCATGAGCGGCCATGTGCACCTGGGTGGCCAGGGCCCGGAGATAGCTGGATTCATCGAGGAGTGGTCGCAAGCGCAGGACTGCCCGCAGGCCGAGGATGCCGTGGGGCACATGGGGCAGGTAGGCCTCCCAGTCGATGCGCGGAACGAGAATCTTCACAGTTTCCCGCACCGCATCCCGCACGCCATCCGGCTCCGCGACACGATCCGCGAAGGCCACGAAGAATTTCTCCGTGGGCGTCTCCAGTTCCTGCTGCCAGCGTGATTCAGCCGTCATGGTGCATCAACTCTGAAATGAATAGATCAACCACGAAGACTCGAAGACAGGAAGAAAGACAAACCGCCTTCCTTTGCTTCGTGGTCTTCCTGTCTTCTCGGTATCGGCGCTGCCGATACGCGAGGCGAACTGAAATATCTCGGTATCGGCGATGCCGATACGCGAGGCGAACTGAAATCTTGTGGTGAATTATTTCCCAGGAATCCATCACACCCCCTCCAGCGGCAGGGCCCATGCCTGGGCCACGAGGCGGGCCCAATGGTGGTTCCACGCCCGCTTCCACACGAGGCCACCCTCCTTCATGTCCGCGGCTTCCAGGCGCTGATGCAGTTCCGCGCGCAGCGTCCCGGCGGTCGGTCCAAGGGCTGTCTCTGCCAGCTCCAGCAGAGCGGCGCGAGCCTCCTGTGCCTGATCGTGATGGGCGAGGTAGCCCACCGATTCCGGCGAGGGCGCCGTGGCCCGTAGTCGGTGCCAGGTTTCGAAGGCCGCCTTCGCGGCAGGATCATTTCGCAGGGGGACCTTCACCTGGGCCCATCCCCTCCCGGAATCCAGCTCAGGTCCCGCACGCAAAAGGGCCTCCCTCAGCTTCACGGCCTTGGCCACGTCGCGGTCCAGGTGTTTCAGGGCCACGAAGGTGCGCGGCTTCTCGCGTTTCTCCCGGCGATCGAAGAAGGCGTTGAGGGCCGACACCACCAGGTCCATGGGCACGCCGCTGGCCTCCCAGGCCAGCACCTGCCGGTAGTCGTCCGTGGACAGCAGCCCGGCGCGGCCCCAGGCCCGGAATGCCCATTCGCGCTCCAGCCAATCCTTCTCTTCCACGGTGTAGGGCATCAGCGCGCCGTCGACGGTTCGGGCACCAGCCAGGTGCCGTCCTTCAGATGAAGGGCTCCGTTCTCCCAGGCCAGGACCTCCTCCGGGACGATCCTGGCCTTTCCGTAACCGCGCAGACGGAAGGGACCGGAACCCAGGAGGTGACCCTCGCGGTTCCACACGTCCAGCTGCCAGAGTGTGCCCTCATGCGCACCCACCTTGAGGAAGACTCCCCGCCTGCCTTCGCCGCCCCACACCGCATCCGGCGAAACATTGGCTGGACGGGAGGGCACGCGCCCACACCCAGCAAGGAGCCCCGCCAGGACCGTTGTCATCACCAGGATCTTCGAAGGCCGCGCCATGCCGTCATTCTACCCGTTAGACTGTGAGGCGAGGGGGGCCTGGTCCTGATCCGCGAACAGATCCGATACAAGAGCCGCAAGGAGATCGACAAACTCCGTGAAGCGGGGCGGGTGGCCGCCAATGCCCTGCGCATCGCTGCCCGCGCCGCGAGACCGGGTGTGAGCCTGCTGGAACTGGACAGGATCGCGGAGGCCTACATCCGCCAGCAGGGCGCCTCCCCCAGCTTCAAGGGCTACCACGGCTTCCCTGGCACCCTCTGCACCTCCGTGAACGACAGGGTGGTGCATGGCATCCCCTCCAAATACGTGCTTCAGGAAGGCGACATCATCGCCATCGACTGCGGGGCCAAGCTGGATGGATTCCATGGCGACACCTGCCTCACCGTGGGCGTGGGGAAGATCAGTGACGAGGCCCGCATGCTCATCCAAACCGCCCAATTGGCCATGTTCGTGGGCATCGAGCACTGCCGGCCCGGCCTTCGCCTGGGGGACATGTCCACGGCTGTCCAGTCCTTCGCCGAAGAGCGCGGCTATTCGGTGGTGCGCGAGTACATCGGCCACGGACTGGGGCGGGACCTGCATGAGGACCCCCAGGTCGTGTTCGCCGACCAGAAACCTGGTACTGGATTCCGCATGGAGCCGGGCATGACGATCACCATCGAGCCCATCCTGAACACTGGCAGCCAGACATGCCTGGTGGAAGCCGATGGCTGGACCGTGCGAACCAAGGACGGCGGCCTCTCCGCCCAGTTCGAGCACGACATCGCCATCACGCGGAATGGCCCGGAAATCCTCAGCATCCCAGATTCCGAATTCGAACTGGAGGATGGGCTGTAAGGTCCGATCGTCCAATGATGCCCTCCTGGGCTGGAATCTGGATTAACCGTTCTCCTGGATCCCGAACCGTGTTAAGATCGGCCATGGAACGTCGTCCGCGCATGCATCTGGGCGTCCCGGCAACAGCAGGCGCCGGTCAGGCGTCCTTGGCCTCTCCGCGCATCGAACCTTCGATTTGAATTCCGGAGCCACCGATGGAGAGGCATCGCCCCATCCAAACTCAAGGTCTATACGATCCAACCCAGGAACACGATTCCTGTGGCTTCGGATTCGTGGTGGACACCAAGGGCCGTCCATCTCATGAGATCGTCCGCAAGACGCTGCAAGTGCTCTGCAACCTTGAGCACCGGGGGGCCTCGGGCAGCGAAAAATCCACTGGGGATGGCGCGGGAATCCTCACTCAGGTTCCCCACGACTTCCTCGCGGCGCGTTGCCGTCCCATGGGTGTCGAACTTCCCACCCAGGGAGAATATGGCGTCGGAATGTTGTTCCTTCCGCCCGACGACCGCAATCGCCACGCCTGCGAGCGGATCCTCGAGGAGGCTGCGGAGGGAGAGGGCCAGCGGGTGCTCGGGTGGCGGGACGTGCCCACGGACAACGCCTCCCTGGGTGTCACGGCCCGAATCAGCCAGCCTGTCATCCGCCAGGTTTTCATTGCACGCGGAAGCCAGACCACTGCCGGAGACGACTTCGAGCGGAAACTCTACGTGATCAGGCGCCTGGCGGAGAAGCGGGTGTCCCGTTCGGTGCTGCCAGGCCGGGGGCATTTCTACATCGCCAGCCTCTCCAGCCGCACGATCGTCTACAAGGGGATGCTGAATGCCGAGCAACTCGGGGCCTTCTACCCCGATCTGCAGGAGGACAGCTTCGTGTCCGCCCTTGCGATGGTGCATTCGCGGTTCTCCACCAACACCTTCCCGAGCTGGTCCAGGTCCAACCCCTATCGCTACATCTCCCACAACGGCGAGATCAACACCCTGCGCGGGAACGTGAATTGGATGGAAGCCAGGCAGCGGCTCTTCGCCTCCCGCATCCTCGGTGCCGACCTTCAGAAGGTGTTGCCGGTCATCGATCTGGATGGCTCGGACTCCTCGATGTTCGACAACGTCCTCGAACTGCTCTACATGGCCGGAAGGTCCCTGCCCCACGCCTTGATGATGATGGTGCCGGAGCCCTGGAGTCGGCACGAATCCATGAGCCCCCTCCGGAAGGCCTTCTACGAATACCACTCCTGCCTGATGGAGCCCTGGGACGGACCCGCCTCCATCGCCTTCACGGACGGCACGCGGATCGGCGCCATCCTGGACCGCAACGGCCTGCGCCCCGCCCGCTGGATCGCCACGAAGGACGGACTCGTGGTCATGGCCAGCGAAGTCGGCGTCCTCGACATCCCGGCGGAGAAGATCCTCCAGAAGGGCCGCGTCCAACCGGGACGGATGTTCCTCGTGGACACCGAGGAAGGGCGGATCGTTCCGGACGACGAGATCAAGGACCAGCTGGCCAAGGCCGAGCCCTACGCCCAGTGGGTGAAGGAGAACCTGGTCCGCATCGGCGACCTGCCCGAGCCTCCCCGGGTCAACGAACCGGATCACGAGACGGTGTTGCGTCGGCAGGAGACCTTCGGGTACACCCTCGAAGACGTGAACATGCTCGTGAATCCCATGGCCACCGATGGCTCCGAACCCATCGGCAGCATGGGCACCGACATCCCCCTGGCTGTGCTCTCCGAGAGACCTCAGCTCCTGTACGACTACTTCAGGCAGCTGTTCGCGCAGGTGACCAATCCCCCCGTGGACGCAGACCGCGAGAGCATCGTCCTCGCCGTGGACACCGCCATCGGCCCCGAGGGCAACCTGCTGGAACCCGTAGCGGAATCGGCCCTCCATTTCGAGCTGCCCACGCCTGTCCTCCTGAACCGGGAGCTGGAGAAGATCCGCTCCCTGGATGGCCGCCCTGGCTCCAGGGGCTTCCATTCCATCACCCTGCCCATGCTCTTCAAGGCTGATGCAGGCGGGAAGGGCCTTCGCAAGGCCATTGAGGATCTTCGCCGGCAGTGCAGCGAGGCCATCGCCGAAGGCCACAACATCCTCATCCTGTCGGATCGGGGCCACGACGCCACCGATGCGCCCATCCCGGCCCTTTTGGGGATCGCCGCCGTCCAGCACCACCTGCTGAGGTCCGGCGAACGCGAGAAGGTGTGCCTCGTGCTCGAGACCGGCGAGCCCCGGGAGGTCCACCACTTCTGCACCCTCATCGGCTACGGCGCCAGTGCCATCAACCCCTACCTGGCCTTCGAAACCATCCACGACCAGCTCATGCAGGGCATGATCACCGGCGATGCCGCCAAGGCCGAGATGCGCTACGTCAAGGCCGTCAACAAGGGCATCGTGAAGGTGATGTCCAAGATGGGCATCTCCGCGGTCCAGAGCTACCACGGCGCCCAGATCTTCGAGGCCCTGGGGCTCAGCCAGGACTTTGTCGATGAGTATTTCGCCGGCACACCGACTCGGATGGGGGGTGTCGGCATCGACGTGATCGCCAAGGAAGTAGCCATGCGCCACGACCAGGCCTATCCCGAACGCCCTGGGGACGCGCCCAGCCTGAGCTCCGGCGGCCGCTACAAGTACCGGCGGGACGGGGAAGCGCATCTCAATTCCCCCGAGGCGATCCACCTGCTCCAATCCGCCTGCCGCACGGGGGACTACAAACTCTTCAAGCGCTATACGGAACTCATCGACCACCCGGGGAAGCAGCCCATCACCCTCCGGGGCCTTCTAGACTTGAGATCCCAGGCCCGTCCCGTTCCCCTGGACGAAGTGGAACCCATCGAGGCGATCCTGGGGCGGTTCAAGACCGGGGCCATGTCCTACGGCTCCATTAGCCAGGAGGCCCACGAGGCCCTGGCCATTGCCATGAACCGCATCGGAGCCAAGAGCAACACCGGCGAAGGCGGTGAGGATCCGGCCCGCTACGCTCCCCTTCCCAACGGCGACTCTCGGAGCAGCGCCATCAAGCAGGTGGCCTCCGGGCGCTTTGGCGTCACCAGCCAGTACCTGGTCGAGGCCCGGGAGATCCAGATCAAGATAGCCCAGGGG
>CAIXHJ010000352.1 GCA_903919165.1 uncultured Holophagaceae bacterium | reverse complement strand
CCCGTACGGGGTTTTTCAGGACCGACTAAGATAGTCGCCCATGAACAAGTCACAGATGTAGATTTGGCAAGGATTTCAGGGAACTTTAGTCGTATCTGGTACACCAGGAAGTGAGGGGAGACCCCCAATTTTCCGGTGTACGGATGAAGCCAAAACCAAGGCGAACGCCGAAGGATGAGCCGGTGATCTGGTGGCAGTTGGCATGTCACTGGACCAGGACCACAAGCTGGTGCGGCTGGCGACGGTGATCCCATTGGATGACTTGGCGCAGGAGTTTGGGTGCTTGTATGTACCGGATCTGGGGCGCCCGGGGATTCCCATTCACCTGATGGCAGACCTGCATCTGCTCAAGCACACCTGCGGGTTCCTGTACGAACAAGTGGTGAGGGGTTGCGTGAAGAACCCGTGATGGCAGCCTCCACCTGATACACCGTTCACTGGATGTGCTCCTGCTCGCTAAGCTCACAGAGTCGGAGCCTCTCTGCGGCGAAGTGATGTTCCAGCATTACTTCCCAATTAACCCCTCACAGATGACGCGCTGGCGCGTGCGCATCTCGGAGAAGGGAGCGGAGAAGCTGCTGCAGGCCACGATCCATGCGGGGAAGAATACAGGCACGATCACGGATCAGAGCTTCGAGGAAGCCATCGTGGGCACGACGGTCCAGCTGAAAAGGGCTCACCTGGAGGATCGATTCAGATTGGTAGGCCGCAAGCGTTACCAGCGATGGCAGGATGGCGGTGCTGAACTTGAAGCTTCCCGGGAAGGAGCACCTGATCCACCCTGAGGATCTCTGAGGTTCTTCCATGCAACGAAAGCAGCCCTTCCTTGCGCTATGTCTCCTCATCCAATCGCTAGGGGCAACCCCTCCTAAGACTGGCGCTTCAGCTCAGGTTCTTGGCCTGAACCTCTCGAGCATGGATCGAACGGTAGCCCCAGGTGATGATTTCTTCGCCTATGCGAACGGTGCCTGGATGGATCGCGACTTAATGGGAGCTAGGGCCCGGTTAGCCGATCTTACAACAGAGCGACTGGCCTCCCTGATCAAGGCAGCTGCAGCCTCGAAGGCCCCCGTCGGCTCCGATCTACGCAAAATCGGCGACTGCTACACCAGCTTCATGGATGAGAAGGCCATCGAGGCCAAGGGACTGGGTCCCCTGCAATCCACTCTCCAAGCCATCGCATCGATCGGTGATCGCAAGGCGCTGGCCTACTATCTCGGCAGCGTCCTCTATACGGCCACTTTTTTTGATTTCGGCGTGCGGCCGGATCTGGAGAATCCTGGCAATTACGCCCCCTTCCTAAGTCAGAGCGGACTTGGGATGCCGGAACGTAGCTACTACCTGGACCCTGCCAAAGACATGGCGTTCGTCCGCACCCAGTACCTGGAGCATGTGGCGATCATGCTGAAGCTGGTGGGCCTGTCGGATCCCGAACGGCGTGCGGCAGACGTGATGGACCTGGAGACCCGCCTTGCCAAGGTCCACATCAGTCGTGAGGAATCCGGCGACGTCTTAATGGGGAACAACCACTGGACCCGGGCCGACTTTGGCAGCAAGGCACCGGGGCTGGATTGGGAGGCCTTCTTTGCCGCAGCGGGACTGAATCGGTCTGAGTCGTTCGTTGTGTGGCAACCTTCCGCCTTCACGGGAATATCGGCACTGACCGCCTTAGTCCCTCTCGAGACCTGGAAGGACTACCTCGCCTTCCATGCCATCCATCACCAATCGCAAGTGCTCCCCAAGGCCGTGGTGGACCAGTCCTTCTATTTCTATGACCGGGTGCTGAAAGGTCAAACCGGGACTTGGACGCGTTGGAGGTACGGTGTGGATCAGACGAACCAGGCCCTCGGTGATGTGGTGGGCAAGGCTTATGTGATGCGGTATTTCCCGCCAGCGGAAAAGGTCCGCGCCCAGAAGATGGTGGCCAACCTCCTCGCGGCCTTTCGCACCCGCATCGAGCTGCTGGACTGG
>CAIXHJ010000351.1 GCA_903919165.1 uncultured Holophagaceae bacterium | reverse complement strand
TTAGTGCGAGGGCCCAGGAGAGCAAGGGGTTTGTCTTCCTAGCCAGCACGATCGGTCCCATTGACGCCGGGATTGTGGATGCCCTGGAGAATGCTTTCGAAAAGGACACTGGCATCCGAGTCAGGCATGTGGGAGCGGGTACCGGCGCCGCATTAGAACTCGCGAAGCTTGGTAGCGTGGATCTGGCCTTGGTACATGCCAAGGCTCTCGAGGAGAAGTTCATAGCTGATGGCTATGGCCTTCAGCGGGTTCCACTCATGTACAACGATTTCGTGATCGTGGGACCGCCTTCAGATCCTGCCGGCATCAGGGGCAACGAGAGTGCAGTCGAGGCCCTTCAGACCCTTGCCAAGAAATCTGTGCTGTTCATCACTCGGGGAGACAACTCAGGCACCCATGTGGCCGAAAGGGACCTCTGGGCCAAGGCTGGTCTAAAGCCTGAAGGAGCCTGGTACCAGGTCTTTTCAAAGGGCAGTGAGGGTAACGTGCCGACACTTCTCTACACGGATGCCCAGAGTGCCTACACCGTCATCGACCGAGCTAGCTACCTGGGAGCCAAGAACCGCATCAAACTGATTGTGTTGGTGGAAGGGGACGAGGTATTGCTGAACCACATCT
This sequence comes from uncultured Holophagaceae bacterium, assembly GCA_903919165.1. Classification (GTDB taxonomy): domain Bacteria; phylum Acidobacteriota; class Holophagae; order Holophagales; family Holophagaceae; genus Geothrix. The sequence continues at coordinate 2,667 of CAIXHJ010000351.1, read as the reverse complement.
CCCTGATCCCCGTAAATCCCGCCAAGTGCCCTAAGGTCAACCTCAAGGATGCAATGACCTTTCTAGAGTGGCTCACCGCTGCTGATCGAGGCCAGAAAATCATCGCGGAGTTTGGGAAGGACAAGTATGGCCAACCCCTCTTCGTCCCCGAGTCAAAGGCATGGAAGGCGCGGCATCCTTCCAGATAGCCCTTTGGAACATTCCTGGGTTGGGCGAATGCGCCTGTGCATTGCATTCTCGCCAGTGGGGATAAGCAAAGGTCAGTGTGAGACTTGACGGAACACCAACAAGGTAATCTGGAAGCAACGAGGTCTCCATGTCGCTCAAGACGGTAGGAATTGCAAGGAAGGCTGCGATTGTTGGCGCCGCCATTCTCATGGGCTGTTTGGTGCCGGCCCCGGCCTTTGCTCAGGCAACGACACCAGCATCTTCCAGCCAGGTCTCAGGCTATAGCCTGCCCCCCAAGGCCATCCTGGATGTCATGCGCGCTCAGTCGCCACCGGTTCCCTATCTGAGTCCCACCCGTGACCGCCTGCTACTCGTTTCCTGGGAGGACTATCCAAGCATCGGCCGTGTCGCCACGCCCTTCCTGCGCCTGGCAGGAGTGCGCGTCGAACCCAAGAACCACAGCAAGCACGACACCCCCGGTGGCTACGGCATCAACCCAGCTGCCCGCAGCTACGACCTGATGCGCCTCGTTGATGGGGCCATAGTCCACGTCAAATTGCCGGAAGGCGGATGCCCGGGCGCACCGATTTGGAGCGCTGATGGCCGACGGTTTGCCTTCGAAAATGTGGCTGCCGAGTCGGTCGAACTCTGGGTTGGAGATGCAGAAAATGGGATCGTGCGCCGCATCCCAAAGGTCCGCCTGAATCCAATGTTCGAGGACGAGTTGCAGTGGATGCCCGATCAGAAAACCTTGCTAGCCAAGCTTGTACCTGAACAGTTGGGCCAGCCGCCGAAGGAACCAGTTGTCCCACTCGGCCCCAGCGTTCAGGAGTCTCTTGGGGGAAAGGGCCAGAGCAGCACCTATGAGACCCGCGACACGTTGGGCAACGCTCACGATGAGGATCTTTTCGACTATTTCGGAACTGCTCAGCTAGCCCTGGTCGATGGCAGTACCGGCACCGTCACGCATCTCGGCAAACCGGATCGTTACGCCCAGCTGGATCCTGCGCCGGACGGAAACCATGTGCTGGTAGCCACCCTGCACAAGCCCTATTCCTACGTTACGACCTTCGACCGCTTCCCGCGGGAAGTGGAAGTGTGGAATATCGCCACGCCCGCCAAGATGGTGAAGCATGCCATTGCCTCGCTACCGCTAGCTGACCGGGTTCCGATTCACGGAGAGCCCCTGGGGCCGAGAGACTTTTCCTGGCGTCCTACGGACCCCGCCACTCTCTTCTGGGCGGAGGCCCTCGATGGCGGAGACTGGAACGTGCAGGTACCCCACCGCGACAAGATCATGTTCCAGAAGGCCCCCTTCACGGCTACCCCGGCGGAGGCGTTCCGCACTGAGCAGCGCTACTCCGGCCTGACCTGGGGAGAACAACCCAGCCTCGCCCTGCTGAACGAGTACGACCACAACCGACATTGGCGGCGCAGCTCCATTGTCAATCCGGACGACCCGAAGCAGGCACCACTGGTCTTGTGGGATCTCTCCACCGAGGAAAAATACGCCAACCCTGGCTCCCCCGTGTGGCGTCGACTACCAAACGGAAGCTGGGTGCTTCGGCAGGACGGTGATTTCATCTTCCTTGCGGGCAACGGTGCCTCACTCGAGGGGGATCGGCCCTTTCTTGACCGGTTCAATCTCCGCACCATGAAGACAGAGCGCCTGTTCCGAAGCGGCAGAACGGAATACGAGCGCTTCTTGGCGTTCACTGGACCGGATTCCAGGCAATTCCTCACCTGGCACCAGTCGCCCATGGATCCCCCCAATGCCTACACCCGCACCCTAGGCTCATCGGTCGAGGCCCCGGAGGGCGAGGCAATGTTTGCGTCTCAGCGCGTCGCGGTCACTCACATCTCCGATCCCACACCGGAAGTTCGCCAGATCAAGAAGCGGCTGGTGAAGTACAAGCGGGCAGATGGAGTGGACCTCGCCTTCACCCTCTATACGCCGCCGAACTACAAGGAAGGCACTCGGGTTCCGACCATTCTCTACGCCTACCCGCTGGACTACGCCGATGCTTCCAAGGCTGGCCAAGTCTCCGGTTCCCAAGTCACCTTCACTCGCCTTCGGGATTATCGGCTGCTGCTGTTGGCCGGCTACGCCATCATCGACAATGCCTCCTTCCCCGTGGTCGGCGATCCCAAAAGGGCTTACGACACCTACCTGGAGCAGTTGGTGGCCGACGCCAAAGCCGCCGTCGACAAAGCGGTCGAGCTCGGAGTGGCCGACTCCAATCGCATCGGCGTAACCGGCCACAGCCACGGCGCGCTGATGACGGCCAACCTCGTTGCCCATTCCGACCTTTTCCGTGCCGGAGTGGCGACCAGCGGCTCCTACAACAAAACCCTCACTCCCTTTGGTTTTCAGAGCGAGCGGCGTTCGGTTTGGGAGGCGCCAGATGTCTACCGAAAGGTATCCACGTTCTTTTTCGCCGACAAGCTGAAGACCCCGCTCCTGATCGTCCATGGCGCCGACGATGCCAACCCGGGCAC
>CAIXHJ010000350.1 GCA_903919165.1 uncultured Holophagaceae bacterium | reverse complement strand
GAGGCCCGGCAGGAACCCATCCAGCCACCGATGGAAGACCGGGCGGGGCAGCACCCGCGACATCAGGGCCGCCTCCTCCAGACAGGGGGACAGGAAGTCCTCGCCCCCGGGCTCCCAGAGCAGAGGTCCCCGCCGATCCCGGCCAAACCAGGCCTGCGCACGGTCCAGGATCAGGACCTCGAAGCGGTCGTCCTTGACGGTGCGGGCGTAGTCCAGGGCCAGTTCCAGGCTGAAGGCGGTGTTGGGATGGACGCCGGAACGGATTGGGTAGGTCTGCTTCGGCAGGAAGGTCTTGAACTGGGACACCAGTTCATTGGCCAGGGGCTGGAGAGCCTTGGCCCAGCGCGCGGCCGCCGGATCCTCCCAACTCCGCAACTCCGCCGAGAGCTTGAGCAGCCAGGCCCAGCCGTAGGTCCGCTCGAAGCTGCGGCGGTTGTCCTGCCCCAGGTAGGACACCTCTGCGGCGATGCGGTCTGGCGCGAGGTTCTCATCCAGTACCTCGCGGATCTCCGCCGCCCTTGCCATGCCGGGATGATCCCGCAGCAGGTTCACGAGCATCCAGTGCCCGTGCACCGAGGAGTGCCAGTCGAAGCACCCGTAGAACGCGGGATGAAGCTCTTTCGGAGCCTTCACCTCCCCTGCCCCGTTCATTACGTGATCGAGCTTGTTGGGGTATTCCCGACGCACGCAAGTGAGCACCAGGGCCGCGAACTGGTCCGCCGCGGCGTCGGTAAGGGCGAGATCCGCCTCCTGTGCCTGCCCGGCCGTGATCACGGTGAGGCCCATCAACATACATCGGACCGGCTTCATGCAAGCTCCCAGGGCTGGATTCTAGCGGAGGCTTTGATAGAATAGGCGCTCCGGAGAGATGGCCGAGTGGTTGATGGCACCGCACTCGAAATGCGGAGACGGGGAAACCTGTTCGGGGGTTCGAATCCCTCTCTCTCCGCCAAAATCATACGTAAGCCATTGATTTTCCGATGACTTGTTTTTTATTAACATAAGCACCCATCGTCTGTCCCACTTTATAAAAATAGGGTCAGCTTCCGTCAGTGCCCACGCCCATGGTTGCTGGCGTTCCTGCTGCTGGATCTGTGTGGCGTTTTTCGTTGTAGCCTGTCCTCCCCTTCCAAGGTCGCGCAGCAGCGCCTGGAGGTGGTATGGACACGGTTCGGACTCAGCGATTGAAACTCCGCGGCAGGCTTGTGCTTCTCTCCCAGCGTAAGAAGCTGGATGAACACCAGGAGGTCGCCCTGGTGGCTCTGAACGATATGGAGAACCTGGCGAACTTACTCACGCGGATTCTGCGAACCCAAGGAACCTCCCACGAGCAGATGAACGAGATCCGGTCCTGGCTGGAGACCAGAGGCTATCCGACAAAGTGAAGACCACAGGTGATCCAGGCGGGACTGTTCGACTAAATTCCTTAGGCGTAGAGTGAGGGCATCCTTAGAATCTGCTCGGCTCTACTCATCGCCTCGGTGCAGGCGGGGCCGGTTAACTTAATTCGTTAGGCGCCTTCATCACCCAACCGCACTAGGAGGACGGATATAGGAGAGGAAGCGCTATCAGATCTTTTTCTTCGGCTGCTTCTCCTGTTTGTTTTTTGCGTTCTC
>CAIXHJ010000349.1 GCA_903919165.1 uncultured Holophagaceae bacterium | reverse complement strand
CGGAATCCCGAGGCCTTCCTCGCGGCCCTGTGCCACGTGGATGGGGACCTCCTTCGACACGACTTGCTGGCCGCCCTGGATGCCGCCTTGGCGGATCCAGCCTTCCCCCAGGTGACGATCTGGCAGGTCGAGGACGTTCGCCGGGTGAGTCTGGTAGCCCCAGGCCACTGGCTGCTGCTGAAGGATGCAGCCCCCTTCTCGGCCACGCTGCGTGGTGCGGACCAGGCCGATCTGCATTTGCGAAGCACACCCGCGGATGATGGCTTCATCGCGGCCATCCCGCCCTGCTTAGAGCGAAGGGGCGATGCCTCCCTCACGCTCCAACGCCATGCGCAGGAAGCCCGGGACGTCCAGGCGGTCGTTCGATTCCTGTCCGGCCAGCCTGAGCCGTCCAGTCCCGGACCCCATGGCCTGATCCTGCTCACCAACGGACGCGGCGGCATGGCGAGGTTGCAGGCTGATCTAGGCGGCATCGCCTCCAAGTACGACTGCCTGTTGGCGGCGAACCTCCACCCGACGGCTCCTTCGGACCGCCATGTGCTGGCCAAGCGGGTGCGGGCCTGGGTGAATGCCGATGGCTTCATCACCCCCCTGGATGGTCACAACCTCATCCACCTGAACGCAGGCCCCCCCGCCCGCTGGACTTTCCAGGCCAGCGCAGGGGACGGGAGGCGGGTGGAGCTTTGCCTCGAGGCGCACATGCCCGCGGACCAGAATGCCGTGGAGCTGCGCTGGTCCCGCCCCGCCAACGCCGGGGAAGAGACTGATCTGCCCTCGCGGCTTAATGTGAGGCTCACGGTTCGGCTCGATCTGGAGGACCGCTCCTTCCACGGGGAGACCCGCCTGGATGGAGGCACGGAAAAGCATTTCCAAGCCGCCACCACCCGCTTGGAGGATCGCCCTGGTTTCCGTTTCGCTCCTGCCCAGGGGCGCCAGTTAGAGGCCTGGGTGACAGCCGGCGCCTATCACCCGAAGCCCGAGGCCACCCGGAACATCCAGCATCCCATCGAGGGCTCCCGGGGGTTGACGGACTCGGGGGATGCCTGGAGTCCGGGCTGGTTCGACCTGCCCCTGCCACCGGCATCTGGAATCCGCATGGTGGTCAGCGCAGAGGAGCGCCTCCCGGAGGAATACGTTACCTCCGAGCCGGCCGGAACCCCTGATGTACCCGGGTGTCTCCGGAAGGCGCTGCAGGCTTTTCTCGCCCGCCGCGACGACGGACTGACGGTCATCGCGGGCTACCCCTGGTTCCTGGACTGGGGCAGAGACACGCTCATCGTCTGCCGGGGGCTCCTGGCCTCCGGGCAGGCGGAGGAAGCAGCGCTCATCCTGCGCACCTTCGCGGCCCTGGAAGACTCCGGCACCCTGCCGAACATGCTGGGCGCCGATCACACCGGGGACCGGGATACTTCCGATGCCCCCCTCTGGCTGGCCGTGGCCTGCGAGGAGGCCGGGGAGCGCCTGGGTTCGACCTTCTTCTTCGCGGCGGCCAACGCTGGATCCCAGACGACGCATGCCTTGGCGGGGGGGAGCCGCTCGGTGCTCGAGGTGCTGACGTCCCTGGGTGAGAACCTGCGACTCGGGGCCCGCAATGGCGTGCGGATGGACCCGGCCTCAGGCCTGCTCTGGAGCCCGGCGCACTTCACCTGGATGGACACCCGATACCCCATGGGCACGCCGCGGGAAGGCTACCCGGTCGAGATCCAGGCCCTGTGGATCCGCCTGCTGCGCCTGCTGGACCGCCTCTCTGCACCCAGTGACGCGGAGCCCTGGTCAGCCACCGCCGCCCTTGCCGAGGCCTCCCTCGAGGCCTTCTGGCTGGAGGAGCAGGGTTGGTTCGCAGATGTCCTGCTGGCCGCCCCTGGTGTGACGGCGAAAGAGGCCGTGCCGGCCGATCACCTTCGCCCCAACCAGCTTTTCCTCGTGACCCTCGGTCTCGTGGCCAGCGATCGCGCCCGCCGGGCGGTAGCCGCCTGCGCCCGCCACCTGCTGGT
>CAIXHJ010000348.1 GCA_903919165.1 uncultured Holophagaceae bacterium | reverse complement strand
GCTGATGTCGTTGACTCGCCGCCTGGCGGAGGGCGAGGCCCTGGTGCGTTCCGGTGCATGGAAGGGCTGGGCGCCGGACCAGTTGCTGGGCCGAAGCCTCACTGGCAAGGCCTGCGGCATCCTGGGCAGCGGTCCCATTGGTCAGGCCTTCGCACGCCGAGTCAAGGCCCTGGGCATGACGCCCCTCTTCTGGGACCGGGAAGGCGGTGGCGGAGAGGTGGATTTCGGCGCAGGCTGCGCGTCGCGCCTGCCGCTGGGGGAACTGCTTTCCCGCATCGCCGTCCTCTCCCTGCACTGCCCGCTCACGGACCAGACCCGCGGCATGCTTGACCGCATCGCGCTGGAGAAACTGCCGGAGGGTGCCATGATCATCAACACGGCCCGCGGCGGGATCATGGATGAGAATGCCGCCATCGACCTCTTGGAATCGGGCCGCCTCGGTGGTGTGGGTCTGGATGTCTACGAGGGAGAACCGCGGATCAATCCGCGTTGGCTGCAGGCTCCCCGGACCGCCCTGCTGCCCCACCTCGGATCAGCCACGGTGGAAACACGCGAGGCGATGACGCGCCTGCTTTGTGAGGGGCTCGCTGCCGCACTAGGAGCCTGTCCGAGTAATTGGAATGCCCCGCGCGTGCGGCGCCGCGCGAGCCAGGCAGATATCTTCCCGTCTCGCGTATCGCCAGAGGCGATACCGAGAAGGAAGGCGAGGTGAGCGCAGCGGGTACTGCGCGATCCGGGCCTGACGCCGCATCGCGACGCGCGCCGCCACACGCCCTTTGGGATGGGCCCATGCGGGCACCCCGCGGCATCAGCGCCCTTGACCGATGCCACCCCATCGCCCCGCGGGCCCTTCCTGGCGGTGCACCCCGCCTGGACCCATCGCGGGGCGCTCGAATACTTGGACAGGCTCCTTGGGTGATACGCTGGACTCCCTTACGAGGCATCCCATGGCACGCCCTTGGCTCAAGCTGCTGGATCCCGGCCTGACGGCGCTCAAGGCCGCCGCCGGAACGTCCTTTAAAGACCGTCTCGCCCTGGCTCGCGCCTTCAATGGTCGGGCCCGCCACGATGAGGCCCGGGAGATCCTGGACCAGTTGCTGGCCGAGGACCGTGCCCATGCGGAGGCCTGGTTCGAACGCCTCCTCTGCTTCAGTGATCACAATGGCGAAGACGAAGGCCTGGAACTCCTGGCCCAGCTGGAATCCCTCAGGGACGAGCATCCCAACGAGGGCGGCCACCTCCGCAACCTCGGCTACCTGCGCCTGCTGATGCAGGATCTCGACGGCGCCGAGCGAACCCTCCACCAGGCTCTGGCCTTGAACGGGCAGGACGCGAAGACTCTGGAACTGACGGGCCTTGTGCAGCTGCACCTGAACCACGCTCCTGAGGCCAAGGCTTGGCTGCTGAAGGCCCTCAGCCTCAATCCGAAGGATCCACGCACCCTGCGCCTGCTGGCCATCGCCATGGAGCAGCTGGGTGATGTCAGTGGAGCCGAGGCCCAGCTCGTGGCCGCGCTTCGCGCCGAGGATTGTTACTACTGGGGCTGGCACGCCCTTGGCGAGCTGCTCCTGAAACGGGGTGAATTGGCAGAAGGCCTGCGCTGCGTCCAACGGGCCCGCAGCCTGCATGTGACCGACCCGGCCAGCTATTTCATCCTTGCGGAGATCTTCAGCGAACAGGGCCACCTTGAGCTGGCACAGGGGCAGCTCCATACCCTCATGCTCCTGGCGCCACCAGCTCCGGTGCTGGCCGAGGCCCAGGCCCTGCTGGGTGAATTGAAGCGTGACATGGGCGACCGCGACGGGGCTGCCTCCTATTTCAGCCTCGCCACCGAGACCGATCCCGACGCCGCGAACCCCTGGGCCGCCCTTGGTGACATGGCCCGCGAGGAATCCCGCTGGGACGATGCCTTGCGCTGCTATCGCGAAGCCCTGATGCGCGAACCCGACGCTGCCGACTTGCAGGTCCAGCTGGGCTATGTGTTGGTGGAGACCCGCCAGGGGCCTGCCGCGGAGCAGGCCTTTCTCCAAGCCCTCGAGCTTGACCCGGGTGAATACAGCGCCTACCTGGGGCTTTCCGAGGTCTATCGCTTTGCCAACCGCCGTGAGGACCAGATGAGCATGGTGGACCAAGCCATGGTCCTGGCACCCCAGGATGCCGACGTCTGGAACGCGAAGGGAGTCGCCTTTGAAGTCACCAAGCGCTGGAAGGAAGCCACCGAAGCCTACGAGAAGGCTCTGGCCATTGAACCCCACCATCGCAAGGCCGCGAACAACCTCGGGTTCGTTCTCGAGAAGCGCATGAACCACGGTGAGCCGGAACTCCGCGCCCGGGCGACCGAGGCCTGGAGGCAGCGCCTTCTCATCTGTCGTGATGAAGGCCAGAGCCTGAAGATGGCCAAGGATCATCTGGCCGGTCTGGGCGTTGACGACGAGGTCATCCATGAATGGCTGCGTCCAGAATTCCTGGCGACCGAATCCCAGGAGTGATCTTCCGGTCACGGCCATGTCACCCGAACGTTTCTAGGTAGTTACAGAAGGCCTCCTTCCGTTTGTGGAAAAGCCTGTGGATTAGCCCCTTCCCGGTGCCTTAAATCCTGTCTGGATATGGAGTTCCTCTCACGAAAAGACCTATACGGCGACAATGTTAGTCTTTTTATTTCAATTCTTCCATTGTTGACTATAGTAGGTTCTGCCGAATCGCCCAGAATCCGTGTTTTCCACATTTTCCACTTTCTTTCGCATTGACAAGATCAACCCCCTGTAGTCCCAACCAAGTGGGGCGAAAAGCGGCTTGTCAACACCTTCCCGTTACACCGAGACGACCCCTGAGACAGCTCAAACCAGAGCCTCTGCCTCCCGCAGGTGGACGCTCACCAACCGGGAGCAGCCCGCCTCTTCCATGGTGACGCCGTAGAGTGTGTCAGCGGCCACCATGGTGGGCTTCTGGTGCGTGATGACGATGAACTGAGTATCGGCCTTCATCTTCTGCACCATGGCGGCAAAGCGGCTCACGTTGGCCTCATCCAGGGATGCGTCCACCTCGTCCAGCACGCAGAAGGGACTGGGCTTGAAGTGGAAGATGGCGAAGAGCAGCGAGATGGCCGTGAGTGCCTTTTCGCCGCCGCTCAGAAGCGTGAGTGCCTTGGCCGTCTTCCCAGGAGGCTGCGCGGTGATCTCGATGCCGCACTCCAGGAGGTTCTTGGGATCCTCCAGACTGAGTTTGGCGTTTCCACCGCCGAAGGCCTCGCGAAAGACCTCCTGGAACCGGCTGTTCACGAAATCGAAGGCCTCGCGGAACCGTTCCTCGCTGGTGGCATTGATTTCCTGGATGGTGGATTCAAGATTGCCGATGGCAGTGGTGACGTCGGCGCGCTGCTCATTCATGAAGGCCATGCGAGTCTCGGCCTCTTCCAACTCCTGGATGGCCAGAGGATTCACTCCGCCCAAATCCAGGCGTCGGCCCTGCAACTCGTTCAACCGGGTCTGGTGAATCAGTTCACCTTCCTCCCAGGCTTGCCGTTCTGCATCCGTCAGGCCAACCATGAAGACCGGCACTTCCAATCCCAGCGCCAGTTCTACTTCCTTGGCCAGAGCCTCCTGGCTCCCCTGAACCTGGGCGTCGTGGATCAGCTCTTCTTGGTGCTGGGCTCGAGCATTCTCCAGGGCCTCCTGAAATTCGCGGGCCGCCCGCTCATGGTTTCGCAGAATCTCCTGGTCCAGTTCGAGTCTGGGCTGGGCCTCCCTGGCCTGGGCCTGCACGCCTTCCCGCTCCTGCAGCAACCCTTGGGTTTCCGTCTCCAGTTCGGCGAGACGACGGATGCAGCCTTCTCTGCGAGCCAGTAGATCCGCGGCCTCCACCTCCATCCGCTGACGCTCGGCTTCGAGATCAAAACGGCCCCGGTGCGTGAGCTGCAGATGGCGCTCGTGCCCATCCCGTTCAGCCCATGCGGCATCACGGCCTCGGGCGGCCTCCAGCCGCTGTTCGCGGCATTCATCGAGGCGCTGTCTTGCCTCCCGGACCCGGAGCTCCGCCTGCCGGATGGATTCGTCCAGGGCGGCATCGCCCGCCTCTTCCGGATGCTCTTCAAGCTCGCGCAGCAGGACTTGGAGCCGCTTGATCTCCGTCTCGATCTGGTCCCACATGACATCGGCCCGCTCGCTCACGGCGTGGATCTCGGACAACTGTGCCTGCAGCGACGTCCGTTGGGACTTGAGCGTGTCCGATTTCCGGCGAAGGGTGCGAAGATCCTCATCGATCTCCAGGGATCGTTCACGAGCGGCACGGGCTTCGTCACCCCCCCGTCCCCGCTGGTCCTCCAACTCTTCCAGACGGTCCAGCAGGGCTTCCCGCGTGGCCTGAGCCTCTTCCTCTTCCACCCTCAGCTTGATCGGCGAGGCGGCAGGCGCGGAAATGCCCAGTTGCATAGGACCATAGGGCAGGTGGATGAAGGCTGGAGTCACGAAGGCCAGGTCAGGGTGGGCCATTACGAGGCCCGGCAGTGCCCCGTCGGAACAGCGGAAGGCCCTGTCCACAAGGGACCGCAGAGGCCGGGCTGAACCGGTCCAGCGCACATGGTCCCTGAGAGGTTCACAACCTTCCGGAGGGGGTGGCGGCGGCACTTCGCTCCCCAGGGCCAGCAGAAGGTGCCCCGGCGCCCCCACAGCCTGCCGGGCCATGTCCGAGTCCACGGAAAGCGACTGGAGCCAGACTCCAAGCAGCCGCTCCAGATCCGGCCGCAGAGCCTCATCCACCGTCAGCAGCTCCACCAGAGCGAGCGGTCTCATCCCCTGTTCGTGCAACCAGGTGAGTCCATTGCTCAGTTCCTCGTCCCCGAAACTCTGGGCCAGCAGGTCCGAGATCTGCCGCAGGCGTCGCTCGGCGGCATCCAGTTCCGCCTCGGCGCGGTGATGGTCCTGGGCCAGGGTCCGCTGGGTCTCCTCCAGGGTTTCCGCATGGCGACGCTGATCGAAGGCTGACTCCTCGGCCTGTTCCAGCTGGGACAGAAGACCCTCCAGGTCCCGATCTACCTGAGTGGCCTCCACCTGGAGGCTCTCGAGACGTGGCGCCCGAATGGATTCGTCATGGTTCAGGGCATCCAACCGCCCTTCGAGCTGGGCAATCTGACTCTGGAATCCCAGGCGCTGCTTCTGGTGGGCCAAGATCTCCTTTTGGCTTTCGACCTTCCCTTCGCGCAGGGCATGGGATTCGGCTTCCTCGTGACGGAGGGCGCCCTGGGCCAGGGCCACGGTCTCCTGCGCCTTGGACAGATCGGCCTCCCACACCCTCAGGCGGGCGGAGGCGTCT
>CAIXHJ010000347.1 GCA_903919165.1 uncultured Holophagaceae bacterium | reverse complement strand
GTGCTTCTCTTTGCAGCTTTCGAGGACCAGGAGAACGGGAAGTTCTTTGCGGCCCTGGCGGTATCCAGTGAGGACCCACGGGTGCAACCCTACCTCCGTCGCGCCACGGAACGCCGCCTCGCCTTCGGCGTCGAGGCCTTCCAGGCCCTGGGACTTTTGGAAGTCGAGGCGCAGGAGCGGGCCCTGTTCGCCTATGCCGCCTATGCCGGATATTTTCAGCTGCTACGGACCACACCCGAAGCGGTGGAAGCGGTGACGGACCTGAGCGGCTATGTGAGGCGCTTGGCGGACGCCTTGATTCCGGCGAAGTCGTCACGGCGGCCCTGAGTCCGGTGCTGAGTTGCACTCGGGTCCCCTTCGTGGGAAGGTGTTACTTCCGATGGAGGAGCGGTCCCCATCAGTACCAACGGCGAGGGTGATGAACCCGATGACCCGGCGGGAAAGGGGAGGATCGCCGAAGGGATCGCGGATCATCGACGCGCCCCCTGGACGTCGAGGCGAAAGCCCGGCGGCTGTCGTACCGGTAACCCGGTGCGGAGGGCCTGAGGCGCGGCGGCGGGATCCTTTCCACCGCGTTCCTGAAGGCACCGTCGGCCCGCCGAGGTTTCCATGAACGCAACCCCCGCAGATCTCAGACGCTGGCTCACTGCCCGGTTGATGGCCCTCTGCGCCGCGGAGACCACGTCGGGCCAGGAGGATGCTGGATTGCCGGTGCTGCGGGAGCTGCTGCGGGAACTCGGCGCGACGGTGGTGGAACAGCCGGTGGCGGAGGGCCGCACCAACGTGCTGGCCCTGTGGGGGAGACCGCGGGTGCTCTTCTCCACCCACCTCGATACCGTGCCGCCCTATTTCCTGCCGCGCATCGAGGGCGAAGTCCTGATCGGAAGGGGCACCTGCGATGCCAAGGGACAGATCATTGCGCAGCTGGCAGCGGTGAAGACGCTGCTGGATGAAGGCCGAGAGGGGCTGGCCTGGCTGGGCGTGGTCGGGGAGGAAACGGACAGCGCCGGTGCCACGGCGGCACGGAGTCTGGCAACCCACCTGCGGGAGTTGAAGGTGCTCATCAATGGCGAGCCCACGGATCTGAAGCTCGCCACAGGCCAGCGCGGAGCGCAGCAGGTCTGCCTCCGCTGCGAGGGACGGGCCGCCCACAGCGGCAGCCCCGAGCTGGGGCACAACGCCACCTGGCCTCTGCTCGACTGGCTTCAGCGCCTGCGCGAACAACCCCGACCCGTGGATGGAAAGCTAGGGCCGGAACTGTGGAACCTGGGACTGCTCCAGGCGGGAGAAGCATTGAATTCGATCCCCGCCAAAGCCGAGGCCCACCTGATGGCCCGCACCTTGCCGGGCAGTACCTTCCTGGACGACGTCCGACGCCTGGCACCATCCGAAGGCTCCGTGGACCTCCGTCTGGACGAACCCGCGGAGCTGTATCCCTCGGTGCCGGGCTTCGAGCAGGCGCCCATGCCCTTCGGCTCGGACGCGCCGACGCTACGGGCCCTGGTGCCAGAACGCATGGTGGTGCTGGCCGGTCCCGGAAGCATTTCCGTTGCGCACACGCTCGACGAACACCTCACCCTCACTGGCCTCGAGGCCGGCGTAGGTCTCAACCGCCGCCTGGCCCTGCATTTCCTGGGAGACTGAACCATGACCACGAAGATCCCCATCACCGTTCTGGGCGCCACCGGCGTCGTCGGCCAGCGCTTCGTGCGCCGTCTGGCCAACCATCCCCTGTTCCGCGTGGAGCATCTCGCAGCCAGTGAGCGCAGTGCCGGGAAGCGCTACCGCGATGCCTGCGCCTGGCGCCTGGATGGCGAACCCTATGGCGGGCTGGGGGACCAGGTGATGGCCGAGGGCACGCCTGAGTTCGCACTGTCACCGGTGGTGTTCAGCGCCCTGGACACGGAACCAGCCACGGAGCTCGAACCCGCCTTCGCCCGGGCCGGAGCGATGGTGTTCTCCAATGCCGGGGCTTTCCGCATGTCCCCGGAGGTGCCCCTGCTGGTGCCCGAAGTGAACGCGTCCCACCTGGGGTTGCTGGAGGTCCAGCGCCACCACCATGGTTGGACCGGTGGGATCGTCACCAACGCCAACTGCACAGCCACGGTATTGGTGATGGCTCTGGCTCCCCTGCACGAAGCCTTCGGCGTGGAGGCCGTGCTCATGACCTCCATGCAGGCCATCAGCGGCGCGGGCTATCCGGGCGTGGCCAGCCTGGACATCCTGGGCAACGTGATCCCCTTCATCCGCAATGAAGAGCTGAAGGTCGAAGAGGAGACACCCAAGATGCTGGGCCACTTCACGGGCAGCGTGGTGGAGCTGGCACCCATGACCGTCAGCGCGCTCTGCTACAGAGTGCCTGTCATCGAGGGCCACACCGAAGCCGTCAGCGTGAAGCTGAAGGGCAATCCCAGCATCGACGCGGTGCGCAAGGTCCTCTTCAACTGGAGACCCGAACCCCAACGCCTCGGCCTATTTTCCGCTCCCGCGGTGCCATTGCATGTCCACACACTGGAAGATCGCCCCCAGGTCCGCCGGGACGTGGAGGTCGACGGGGGCATGAGCGTCCACGTGGGACGCCTCCGGCCCTGCCCCATCCTGGGCCTCAAGTTCGCATTGTTGGGACACAACACAGAGCGAGGGGCGGCCGGTGGAAGCATCCTGAACGCTGAATTGGCCCATGCGAAGGGATACCTCCGATGATCGTCCTAAAGTTCGGCGGCAGCAGCGTGGCGGATGCTGCCTGCATGCGGCAGGTGGCGGGCCTGGTGAAGGCGGCGCTTCCCAGGTCGCCCCTGGTGGTGCTTTCGGCCATGGGCAAGACCACCAATGGCCTCTTCGATGCCGCGAAGGCGGCCGAGTCGGGTGACCTGAATGCGGCCATGGACCTCCAGCGCATCCTCATGGCTTCCCACCGCAAGGCGGCAGAGGAGTTGTTCGGTGCTGTGGTGCCCGAGGAGCTGGACGTGGCTCTCACAGACCTCTTTGGCGAGCTGGAACTCCTGCTGCGCGGCGTGGCCCTGCTGCGCGAACTGAGCCCCCGCAGCATGGACGCCATCGCCTCTCTCGGCGAGCGCCTGTCCACCCGAATTTTCGCGGCCTTTGTGGATGGCGCCTGGTTGGACGCCCGCAGGGTCCTCCGCACGGACCATGTTTTCGGCGAGGCGGCGCCTCAGCCCGCAGCGATTCG
>CAIXHJ010000346.1 GCA_903919165.1 uncultured Holophagaceae bacterium | reverse complement strand
GTTCCAGCGGGGCCGTGATGGCCGAGGCCATGACATCGGGGCTGGCGCCCGGATAGAAGGTGACGACCTGAATGGTGGGGTAGTCCACCTGGGGAAGGGCCGAGACCGGCAGCTGGCGGAAGGCCAGGAGGCCCACCAGCAACAAGCCCGCCATCAGCAGTGAAGTCGCGATCGGCCGGAGGATGAAAGGCTTTGACGGATTCACCGGCTCAGCCCTTGGCGCCGGGCGCCTTTGGGAGGGCGACCTTGCTTCCGGGGCGCAGTTTCTCGAGGCCATCGGTAACGACAGTCTCACCGCCGGAGAGCCCCTTGCTCACGGCGGTGTCGTCGCCATCGGTGCCCTGGATCTCAACGTTCTGGAGATCCACAGTGGTGTCGGCCTTCACCACGTAGACGAAGGAACCCTGGGGGCCGCGCTGGACGGCGGCCGTCGGGACGATCACCACACCGCGCAGGGTATCCACCAGCAGCTGGGCGTTCACGAACTGGTTGGGGAAGAGCGAGCGGTCTTCATTTGCAAACAAAGCCTTCAACTTCACAGTCCCGGTGCCAGGATCCACCTGGTTATCGATGGCCGCCAGCGTTCCGGATGCAAGGCGGGTTCGCAGGTCGCGGTCCCAGGCCTCCACGGCGAGTCGGCTGGCTTTGGCGTTCTGGGACATGACTTTCTGGATGTTGTCGGCCGGAACCGCGAACACCACGTTGATGGGCTGGATCGGGGCGATGGTGACCAGGCCGTTGGCATCGGTGGCTTTCACGATGTTGCCCACATCCACCAGGCGCAGTCCCACCCGGCCCGAGATGGGCGCTGTGATACGGCTGTATACGAGATTCAGCTTCGCGCTTTCGATGGTGGCCTGATCGGCCTTGAGAGCTGCCTCGAATTGGGCGACTGCGGAAATCTGGGTGTCCACCTGCTGGCCGGAAATGATGCCCTGCTTGACCAGGGATTGGAAGCGCCGCAGGTCCGCTTCCGCATTATGGAAGGCGGCTTGGTCCTTGGCGAACTGGCCCTCGGCCTGCATGAGCTGGACCCGGAAGGGACGGGGATCGATCTCCGCCAGGAGCTGACCTTCCTTCACCATCTGGCCTTCAGTGAAATCCACGCGCACCAACTGTCCATCCACACGGCTCTTCACCGTGACGTTGTTCATGGCCGTGACGGTGCCCAACCCAGAGAGGCGCACCGCCATGTCGCCCTTCCGGGCCTGGGCCACGGCCACAGGAACGGGGCGAGAAGCAGTATTGACGGCAGGACCCTTCTTCCCGCCGCGGAAGAAGAACCACAATAGAAGGAGAAATGCGCCGCCTACAACCGCCCACAGCCGCCATCCACGGAAAATGGCGGGGCGGCCGGAGGCCTGGTCGGTGAGGATGGTTTCGGAAGAGTCCATGGGGATTCCAAGCAGTCGAAGGTCGGTTCAGGGGCGGGCGAGGCGGCCAGGGCCCTTGCCCGAGGCTGCGGAGAAGAGGGCTTCCCAGGCGACGATCAAGCCTATTTTGCCGCCTTCGCCGAAGGCAGTCAGGAAACGCATGGCACCTCCTGTGGAACGGACGGGCGAGAAGTCCCGGGAACCGGGACTGGATCAGGATGCGACGACGGATTCATGGTCGGGCCCAGTGGAAGGTGTCCCGACGAGCATGTCACCCAGGTTCGTGATCATGGCGAGGAGTCCCTGGCGCAGGATCGCCTGTTGTTCCGGCTGGAGGCCCGCGACCAGACCCGACTTGATCTCTGCGGCAAGGCCATGAAGCTCCTGGGCCAGGGGGACCGAACCGGGTGTGAGGCTGATGAGGATGCGTCGGCCATGCTTGGGGTCCGGCCTTGTGTCAAGCAGGCCACGCTCCACCATGGCCTTGACCACCCGGCTGGCCGTGGGATCGTCCATCCAGACCTGCTGGGCCAGGGGATGAAGAGAGCATGGCCCTTGTTCCAGCAGCACGAGCAGGACCCAGAATTGCTGGAGGGTGAGGTCGTAGGGTGCGAGTCGAGACGCCACGACGTGCTTCAGTCTCCTCCGCACGGCCGTGACCAGCGTTCCGAGACCAGCACGAGTGAGGATATCTGGCATGGGTTCTTGCATAAGCAAGAATCCTGTGGCCACTCAAGCATCGTGTCAATGGGTGTGGTTATTTTCCACGTGCGCCGGGTCTGGAGGGGTGTCGACCCCGTTCCCCACGAGGCACCGGGGTCGATCCGGCTCGAGGGGCTCGGGCTGGACCCCGACCTCGTCCGCCACTCCCTTGCCGTCCAGTCTGGATGGGTTCGGCGGGGATGCTGGGATCCGGCGCGTAGCCGTGGACCACGTCCTTGGGCAAATCCTTGCGCAGCAGCTTCTCGATGTCCCGAAGGAGGGTCTGTTCGTCGACGCAGACCAAAGACAGGGCTTCTCCCTCACTACCCGCGCGACCGGTTCTGCCGATGCGATGGATATAGTCTTCGGCCACATGGGGCAGCTCGTAGTTCACGACATGGGGCAGCTGGTCGATGTCCAAGCCGCGGGCGGCAATATCCGTGGCCACCAGGACGCGAACCGCGCCCTTCTTGAAGTCTTCCAGGGCCTTGATGCGCTGGGGCTGGCTCTTGTTGCCGTGGATGGCCATGGAGCTGATGCCATCCTTGTCGAGCTGCTCCGAGAGGCGGTTGGCGCCGTGCTTGGTGCGGGTGAATACCAGGACCTGCTGGAGCTTCCTGGATTGGATGATGTGGGCCAACAGGGCTCTTTTCCGTTCGCGGTCCACGGGATGGACGACCTGTCGGACCAGTTCGGCGGCGGTGTTCTGGGGGGTGATCTGCACCGTGGCGGGGGCCTTCAGGAACTTGGAGGCCAGTTGCTTGATCTCGTCGGTGAAGGTGGCCGAGAAGAGCAGGGTCTGCCGCTTAGCGGGTAGCAGGGCGAGGATCTTCTGGATGTCGCGAATGAAGCCCATGTCGAGCATGCGGTCGGCTTCATCCAGCACGAGGATCTCCAACTGGCTGAAGTTCAGGTTGCCCTGGCCCTGGTGGTCCAGCAGGCGGCCTGGTGTGGCAACTACGATCTCGACGCCGGCGCGCAGGGCCTTGGTCTGGGGGTTGATGTTCACGCCGCCGAAGATGGTGGTGGAACGCAGGGGGATGTGCTTGCCGTAGGTGCGGACGCTCTCCTCCACCTGCATGGCGAGCTCGCGTGTGGGTGTGAGGATGAGGGCGCGGATGGGGTGGCGCGCGGGCGAGGCTGAGGTGTTCGCGTGGGGTGCGAGCAACTGCAGCATGGGCAGAGTGAACCCGGCGGTCTTGCCGGTGCCGGTCTGGGCCCGGCCCATGAGGTCACGACCCTCCAATACCAGGGGAATCGCCTGGATCTGGATGGGGGTGGGGGTTTCGTAGCCCTGCTCGCGTACGGCGCGCAAGAGCTCGGGCATCAGCCCGAGGGAATCGAAGGACATGGCTTGCTCCTGGAAGGGCCCGCCCGCGGAAGGATTCCGGGGGCCCGGTCAGGGCAAGAAAGGGAAGTTCGGACTGAGAAGCGGCGGAGACCGGGGGTCGCCTGCGATCACGAAGAGGATAGTTTAGCAGAATGGTCGGGAATCAGTGGAATTCTTCAGGCATCCAGGCTGAAGAAGCTCCGGATGGCCGCCAGGATGCGTCCGTGCTGGTCTTTGAGCCTCTGGGTCCGTTGATCTGTATCAAGGGTCTCCTTCAGCGCCAGGAGGTCCATGTGGCGACGGGCCAGGATGCCCGAGAGCCCCTCGGCGATCTCGGGACGCTGCACAAGGATCTCCTGGAAGTCGCCCTTTTCGATGCGGAAGCACTCCACCTCGCCCAGGGCCAGGACCGTCGAGGACCGTGGAGCTCCCGTCATCACACCCATCTCGCCGAAGAAATCCGGTGCCCGGAGGGTCCCCAGGACGCGCTCCTCACCGCTATCGGAGCGGAATCGGATTTCCACTTCGCCGCGGATGAGGACATAGAGCCAGTGCGCGGTCGCCCCCTGCCGGGTGATGATCTCGCCGCGAGTGAAGGGGGCGGGCCGGATGAGCGGGGCGATGCTTGCCTTCTCCTCTGCGGTCATGGGTGCGAACAGCTCAACGCTCTCCAGGGCGGCGATCCGTCGGTCCAGCTCGCGCGTCGCCTTCCGCCGGGCGTGATCCGGATCATCCTGAGAGAGGAAGACCGCCGTGGCGGGCATGGCAAGGGGAATGCCCGCGCGCTGCAGGCCCGCGTAGATGCGCTGCCGCACCTGGGAACTGGTGGGATCATCCTTGGCCAGGTCTGTCAGCCAGAAGCGCACGGCGTAGTAGGCGAAGCTGTCCCGTTTGTCCTTGGCGAAGTCGTAGCAGATGCAGTGAGGCGCCGGATCCTGGGCCACGTTGGGTATGGGCGCCTCCTGCAGGGCCCGGTCCACGGTCTCGATCACTTCGCCTGGCGCCTGGCGGAAATCCACGTTGAAGTAGACCCACATCCGGTGCTGGAGCGGCTGGCCCTCCCGCTTGCCCAGGATCTGGATGTTCTGGGCGAGCAGCGCCGAGTTGGGCACGATGAATGTGTCCCAGTCCCGGGTCTCCAGGACGGTGTGGCGCCAGCAGATGCCGGTCACCCGACCCTGCCGTCCGTTCTCCAGCTGGATCCAGTCGCCCACCCGGATGGAATCGTCAAGCTGGAGGGCGACCCCGCCCAGAATGTTGCCCAGGGTGGCCTGGAGCGACAGGCCGATCACGCCCGTGACCACCGCCGAGGTGGCGATTAGGCCCGATGGGTTCACGCCCGATTCCCGCATCACCCCTAATGCTGCAAGCAGGTAGGCGAGGCCCAGGCTGAGGTCGGCGACGATGTCCGTCACGGGCATCCGGACCAGGGGCAAGACCAGGTCGAAGATGGCCAGGCCCGCCAGGTTGATGATCGTGACATCCCGGAACAGCTCGGCCACGAAGGAGGCATCCCGGGCCCGAATCTCCAGGCCGACCGCGGAGAGCCCGAAACCGAGGCCCAGCGTCGTGAGCCACAGGGCGTAGGAGATCAGAGCCCGGCGGACCTTCCGTCGTCGCAGGGGCGCGAACCGTCCCAGCAGGAAAGCCAGCAGCACGATGCCCAGGGCTAGCACCGCCAGATGGAGCCCAAGTCGTGGAGGGAGCATGGATCCGAATGCCGCCAGGCCCTCCGGCCAGAACAGGCCGTACAGTGACTCGGCAGTGCAGGCGATCCAAGAGGGGAACATGCCCCGAGCATACACTCGGTGTGTGGTCCCTTCATCGTCGGAGCAATTGTCCCGGGACTACTTCAGCCGCGCAGCCACTTCGCCCAGCGGCCAGATCTCCTGTTCGCCGGTGGCCATGTGCTTGACGGTAATGGTGCCGCCGTCCAGTTCACCGTCGCCGAGGATGAGGACGGTCTCGACGCCCGTGCGGTTGGCGGTGGCCATGGCCTTCTTGAGGGCGCCGCCGCGGGTCTCCAGCTGCAGGGCCACGCCCGCATCCCACAGGCTGCGAGCCAGCTTGAGGGCCTCGGTGGCGGCGCGGTCGCCCAGGGGGATGAGCAGGGCCGGCGGCGCGTAGGGTGCCTTGCCCCGCACCTGCTGGAGCACGATGGCCAGGCGGTCCAGGCCGATGGCCCAGCCGAAGCCCGGCACTTCCGGACCACCCAGCTGCTTCACGAGGCCGTCGTAGCGGCCGCCGCCCAGCAGGGCGCTCTGGGCGCCCAGGTCGGAGCTGAGCACCTCGAAGGCCGTGCGGGTGTAGTAGTCGAGGCCCCGCACCAGCCTCGGGTTCTCCTCGAACGGGAGGCCCAGCTCCATGAGCAGTTCCTTGAGCCGGAGGTGGTGCCTGGCGGATGCCTCGTCCAGGTGATCCGTGATGACCGGATGCCCTTCCAGGGCCGCCTGGCAGGTTTCATTTTTACAGTCCAAAACGCGCAGGGGATTGGTCTCGACGCGTCGATGACAGTCGGCACAGAACAGGTTCTCCCGCTGGGCGAAGAAGGCCCGGAAGGCCGCATGGAAGGCGGGCCGGGATTCCGGCGTGCCCACGCTGTTGATGGAGAAGACCAGGTGCCTGAGACCCAGCTCCTTGAGAAAGCTGTGGAGCATGAGCAGGGATTCGGCCTCGGATTCCGGCGTGGCCACGCCGAGGCTCTCGGCATCGATCTGCCAGAATTGGCGGTAGCGGCCTGTCTGCATGCGCTCGTAGCGGAACTGCGGGCCGATGCAGTAGAACAGCACGGGATCGCTGGAGGCCAGGAGCTTGTGCTGGATGGCTGCCCTGACAATGCCCGCCGTGGCCTCCGGGCGCATGACCACCCGCCGGCCGCCCCTGTCCGTGAACTCGTACATCTCCTTGTTCACGATGTCCGAGCTTTCTCCCACGCTGCGCTTGAAGACGTCCAGTTCCTCCAGGATCGGGGTTCGGATTTCGCTGTAGCCGTGGCGTTCGAACACGCGGCGGGCGGTTTCCTCGATATGCTGGAACCAGCGCAGCTCCGCACCGAAGAGATCCCGCATACCTTTCACCGACTGGGCCATGATCCGACTCCCAAGCATTCTGCTTGCCACCTTCAGCCTACTGTCTTGGGGCCAGACTCCCAAACCCGCCGCCCAGCCGCCGCGCCTCAAGGTCATGGTGGACCCGGGCCATGGCGGGGACGATGGCGGCGCCAGGGGGACCAAGGGCCTCAAGGAAAAGGCTGCCGCCCTGGAACTGGCCAGGGCCGTCGGGGCGAAGCTCGAAGCCGCCGGGTTCGAGGCCGCCTTCACCCGGGACGACGACACCTTCATCCCTCTCTGGGATCGTGCCAAGGCCGCCAATGCCCAGGGGGCCGACCTCTTCATCAGCCTTCACCTGAATGCGGCCAGGGCCAAGGCCGCCCGGGGATCGGAGGTGTACTTCCTGAGCCTGGGGCGGGGGGAGGATGACGAGGTGGTCGCTGCGGAAAATGCGGGAGCGGGCTCGGGCCCGGGCGGCCCCGACAGCGTGGTAGCCAGCATCCTGGACGACCTGGCCCAGAAGGCTTTCCTCCAGGACTCAGAACGTCTTGCCGTGGCCATCCAGGGCCAGCTCAACCGCATGGCTGGCATCAGGGAGCGCGGCGTCAAGCAGGCTCCCTTCATCGTCCTGCGTGGCGCCGCCATGCCCGCCGTCCTGGTCGAGGCCGCCTTCATCTCCAATCCCAAGGAAGAAGTGAAGCTGAAGGACCCCACCTTCCGCGCCAGGGTCGCCGATGCCATCACACTGGGTGTCCGCCGCTACTTCGCCGAAACCAACGGCAGCGTGCGGCGGAGGGCCGCGGAGGGGCCGCAGTGACCTTGGGGAGAGCCTCAGGTCTACGGTTCCTTTCCCCTTCCAGGCAGACTCCCCGGAACGGGCTCAATCGATGTGGTAAAGGACGGAGGAAGCATCCCGGTAGACCTCCCGGAAGGGGGTTCTACGGAGTGCAGGATAGCCTCCTGCCCGGGAGGCCCGGAGAATCAGGTACCTCGAGTTGAAGGCAGTGACCAGACGGGCGCCGTCGAGGGGCAATTCGCGTTTACGCATGCGCTCGAGCCAGAGGGTTTTGTCCTTGTCCGACCGGAAGGAGTAGGTCGGGTCCAGTCCCCAGAGGAAGTGCTGGCGGTAGCCGTCGTAGAACAGGTCCGGGAAGTCGTCCCAGTAGAGATTGATCACCGTTTCCCCGGGGGCGAGGTGCTCGCCCATCCAGGCCGCAGCGCCTTTGAAGAAACGAGGGGGTGCGGCCTCGCTCTGGTAGTGGACATAGAAAGTGGTGAAGCCGAACGGGACCAAGGTGAAGCCCAGGGAGCGGAGATGGAAACCCAGGAGCAGCCCCAAGGCCAACCAGGCGGATCCCCGCTCGAAGTTCCTGTGCGCTGCAAAGAGGGGTTCCAGCTCCGGCCAGGCATCCCGAGCCACAAAGGCCGTCGCGACCGCCAGGAGTAGGACGGAATATTCCACAAAGCGTGGCGAAGCGAGGGTCATGCCGAACCAGAAAAGCATGGCTGTCACCAGGCCCCAGGTTTCCGGGGCGGCCTTCCTCCGGCGAAGCGCAAGGAAGGCCGCAACGGCCACCACCAGAGGGACGAGGAGGAGAATCAGCGGATAGATGTCGAAGAACACGCTGAGGGGATAGGGATAGAGTTCGTTGCCCAGTTCTAGCCCTGACCTTGCCATTCCTTGCATGCCGATGCGGAACACCTGGATATAGGTGAGGAAGGTCTCCAGGGTGAGGGGCGAGTAGGGATGAAAAACCAGGCCCAGGACCGAGCCCAGCCCGGCCGCGGCCGGGGACCACAAGTCCAGGCCTCCCCCGGCGGCCCAATACCCAATGACGAAGGGGACGGCGGTCATCACCAGGACGAAGGGCATGGTGTAGCACCAGGCATAGAGGAATCCGAGCTCCAGGAGGACCTTCCAGTTCCTCCGGAGCAGGAAGTGGATCCCCACTGTGAGCAGCAGCATGCTGAGGACGTGGGAACGAACCATCCCCAGGCGGGCGATGAAGAGCCCTCCTGTGGCCAGGGGCAGGGCCGTGAAGAACAAGGGCCACCGGACCCTTTGGGCGCGTAGCAGAAGGTAGAGGGCGCCAAGGACGGCCAGGGAAAGTAGGGATGCATAGATCCTGGCACCCAGGATGGGATCGCTACCCATCCGGGCGAAGGGCATCATGCCCAAGTGGTACAGGAATTCTTTGTCGCAAAACTGGAGTCGCCAGGTACTCAGCTGCGTCCAGGGAAAGGTCCGGGAGAGGCCTCGATCGAGCAGCATGTGGGCAATACGGGCGTGGAAGTAGCCGTCACGTTCGAAGAGACCCGCCTGGAGAATCGCGGTGCCACCGAAGAGTGCGGCGGCATAGAGAAAGAAGAGGCTCGGCAGAAGTCTGGGTCGCTTCATGCACATTCTCTGCGGAAAGCTGATTGCATGGAGTCAAGTTCCACTTCATTCTCGGGGGTTGAATTCATGCCCTTTCAAACCGTCCTGTCTGCATCTTGGTGCTGAGGCTAAACCATGCCGCTGAAACCGCGAGTCGCTGTCCTGATCCCTTGCTTCAATGAAGAGGTGGCGATTGTCAAAGTGGTTCAGGATTTTCGGTCCTTCCTGCCAGATGCATTCATTTATGTTTATGACAATAATTCCAAAGATCTTACCAAAGAAGTCGCCAAGGCTGCCGGTGCTGTCGTTCGCCACGAAGCGCAGCAAGGCAAGGGACATGTCGTGCGGCGCATGTTCAGGGATATCGATGCCGATATTTATGTGATGGTCGACGGCGATGACACGTACGATGCTTCCGTGGCACCGCGGATGGTAGCCCTCGCCCAAAGCGGGCCCTTCGATCTGGTCAACTGCATCCGCAAGGAATCCGAGGCGGCGGCCTATCGCGGCGGCCACCGTTGGGGCAATGCCCTATTGACCGGAGCCGTGCGCCGCATGTTCGGCGATCGCGTGCAGGACATGCTGTCCGGCTACAAGGTCTTTTCACGCCGCTTCGTCAAATCGTTTCCAGCCCTATCACAGGGGTTTGACATCGAGACAGAGCTGACCGTGCATGCGCTGGAACTCTTCCTGCCGGTGGCGCACACGGAGGGCAGTTACCGCGGGCGGCCGGAAGGGTCGGAAAGCAAACTGCGCACCTACCGGGATGGATGGAGAATCCTGAGGATGATCCTCAGGCTGGTACGGCACGAACGCCCCTTCTTCTTTTTCGGTTCAATAGCCTGTCTGCTGGCACTCCTATCCATCCTGTTTTCGGTTCCTGTCCTGCTCACTTACCTGGCAACGGGGCTTGTGCCTCGCTTGCCAACGGCTTTGCTGTCGACAGGCATCATGTTGCTGGCAGCGCTCAGCCTGTTGGCTGGCATCATCCTGGACACCATCAGCCGTGGCCGGCGTGAAGTTCGACTCCTTGCTTATCTGCAATATCCCCCGTTCCATCTGACTGACGAATGAGGCGCCTCCTTGCTGCGCCTGTAAGGAAACAAATGGATGCCCCATCCAAGCAAGGGTCGGAATCGGGTCCGCTGGAAGGTGGGGCAAAACGGGGACCCCTTCCCTGGTCCCAAATCTTTTCTTTTGGCCTTGTGGGCATGGTGGGATTCCTGGTCAACGCAGGGATCGTGGAGGCCCTGGCACGCCCGATAGGCCCTGGTTGGGCCCAATTGTTGGCTTTTCCGGTGGCTGCAAGCGTGACCTGGTGGCTCAACCGACGGTATACCTTCGGTGCGAGTGGGGACTCTTGGCATCGGGAATGGATGCGGTACATTGCCTCTAATTTGATGGGCTGGTTAGCGAATAATGGCGCCTATTTCCTGATGATCTTGTTTTATCCATTCGCCTACCACCACCCGGCGTTTGCCGTCGCCATCGGGTCCCTGGCGGGGATGGTGTTCAACTTCATGTTCTCGAAACGGTTTGTATTCGGGCAGTCCTGAAGGACCCAAATCGAGTCTGCCGAACTGGCTTGTTCCGACGAAACAGGGGCTCCGCTTCCACAAGCAGGCGAGCGGGAGCGCCTTACCTGGCAGGGTGCGATAGGCGGGGTGGCGCCTTCGCAAACCACTCGCTAGTCCGATCTCAGGACCTCAACAAAGCCAAGGGAGGCCGTCCGGCCCCCCTGGTTTTGTTGGTGCACCCGACTGGAATCGAACCAGCGACCTTTGGCTTCGGAGGCCAACGCTCTATCCAACTGAGCTACGGGTACTGCGGCCTTCCATCATGGCTCCGAAGGAGCATCTGTTCAAGGTAGGGGTGGGCCAACGCTCCTCCACCTGACGGACAGCGCCCCGCGCTGTCCTCCCGCTCCTCGCTGCGCTCGATCGCGGAGGCGGAGCCTCCCAACTGAGCTACGGGTACTGCGGCCTTCCATCATGGCTCCGAAGGAGCATCTGTTCAAGGTAGGGGTGGGCCAACGCTCCTCCACCTGACGGACAGCGCCCCGCGCTGTCCTCCCGC
>CAIXHJ010000345.1 GCA_903919165.1 uncultured Holophagaceae bacterium | reverse complement strand
CGGGCCATGGCCCTGTTGAACCTGACGTACGCTGCCGGGTTGGGCTGAGGGCGGGGCCCGGGCCCTCGCCCTTCGGGCGGCAATGGCCTCTGGGAGGCCATTCCGTCCTATTCGCGTTGCGAATGGTGACTCGGGCCATGGCCCTGTTGAACCTGACGTACGCGGCGGGGCTGGGTTAGCGGCCCCGCCACTCCGAGGCCAGCAGCCCGTAGACGGCATGATCCACATGGCGTTCCGCCAGGCATTCCGCCTGCCGGAGGGTGCCCTCATGGCGGAAGCCCAGGCGCTCTGGGATGGCGCGGCTGCGGCGGTTGCGGACACCAACGCGGATCTCGATGCGGTTGAGCTTCAAGGTGCGGAAGCCATGGCGGAGGAGCGCCTTCACGGCGGCGGACATCAGGCCGTGACCCTCGGCCTCCTGGGCCAGCCAGTAGCCGATGGCGGCGCTGTGGTTGGCGGCATCGATCCACACGAAACCCGCGGTTCCCACGAGGGCCCCCTTCCACCATAATCCGAAGGACTGGCCGATGCCGGCTCGCGCGTGGGCCCGAACACGGAGAATGAAGGCTCGGGTATCCAGGACACTGCGGTTGGTGTCGGGCCAGGGCAGCCAGCGTCGCAGGCGCTCCCGGTTGGCCTCCACCAGGGAGAAGAGGGCCTTCGCATCCCGCAGGTTCAGCGGACGCAGTTCCAGGCCACGGCCGGCCTTCACCATGTCGACCATCACTTCCCCGCTGGATCGTGCAGCGTTGCGGCGCGGCCCCCGCGCCAGAGCACCAGTAGCTGGTCGAGCAGATCGCCGAACTGTTCCAGCCGCATCGCGTTGGGGCCATCGCTGTGGGCCTTCTCCGGGCAGTCATGCACCTCGAAGAAGAAGCCGTCCACGCAGGTGGCCGCGGCCCGGGCCAGCGTGGGGATCATTTCCCGGGCGCCCCCGGTGACATGACCGAGGGCGCCGGGTTTCTGCACGCTGTGGGTGGCGTCAAAGATAACGGGGCAGCCGGTCTTCCGTAGGTTCGGAAAGCTCTGGAAATCCACCACCAGGTTCCCGTAGCCGAAGGTGGAGCCGCGCTCCGTGACCCAGACAGGGCCGTGGCCAGGGACCGACTGCAGCTTCTCCACACCGTGCTTCAGGTCCCAGGGCGCGAGGAACTGGCCCTTCTTCAGATTCACGGTGCGGCCCGTGGTGGCGGCGGCCAGTAGCAGATCCGTCTGGCGGCAGAGGAAGGCGGGAATCTGCAGTACGTCCACGGCCTGGGCCGCAGGACCGCACTGATCGCTCTCATGCACGTCCGTCAGCACCGGCACGCCGTAGCGGCTGCGCACCTCGGCCAGGATGTCGAGACCGCCCTCCAAGCCCGGGCCGCGGTGGCTGCCGCCGCTGGTGCGGTTGGCCTTGTCGAAGCTGGATTTGTAGATGAAGGGGATGCCCCGGGCCTCCGACAAGTCCCGCAGGCTGGCGGCCATGAGATGCGAATGCTCCCGGCTCTCGATGACGCAGGGTCCCGCGATGAGGAAGAAGCTCTGGTCCGTGAAAGGTCGGGCGAAGTCCATGGGTACCTCGGTGGCAGTTTAACGTCTACAGTGGAGTTGACAGGGTGTCATCGGACTTGCTCGATCCGCTGTCATAATGTTCAAGAGAACGGAATCCCATTTGGTATGGAGTCATTCATGGCGAAGCTGCTGATGGAAGACGATCTGAACCGCCGGCTGGTGGCGCTGCTCCAACATGAAGGACGCATGAGCCATGCCGAGTTGGCTGAGCGCCTCGGCGTGAGCCGTCCCACGATCATCGACCGGGTGAAGCGCCTGGAGGCTGATGGTGTGCTGAATGGCTACGCGGCCCGGGTCACCCCCGCCGCGGTGAACAAGCCCACGGTGGCCTTCGTGGCCGTGCGCTACAAGGACAACAACGAGATCATCGAGCAGCGCTTCATTAAAGCGCTGGAAGAGGAGCCGGACATCCTGGAGGCCCACACCATCGCCGGCGAGGATGCCCTGCTGCTGAAGATCGTGGCGGACACCCCGGCGGGCATCGCGGAGCGCCTGCGCCGCATCCGGGCCCTGGGACCCATGGTCACCACCCGGACCACCATGGTGTTGGAGACCCACTGGGAGAAGGCGGGCCCGAGCCCCTTCCCCGTCGACAGGGACGGGAAGAAGGTCAAGAAGTGATCGCAGCTACGCCGGAGCCGCCCTACCTCGCCGTGATCTTCAGCAACCAGCGCACCGAGGGGGACCGGGGCTACCTCGTCATGGCGGAACGCATGGTCGAACTGGCGCAGACCCAGCCGGGCTTCCTGGGAGTGGAAAGCACACGGGACACCGCTGGGTTCGGTATCACCCTGTCCTATTGGAAGGACGAGGCCTCCATCGCGGCCTGGAAGGCCAACGCCGAACACGCCGTGGCTCAGCGCCTGGGCTGGGAGCAGTGGTATGCCGCCTTCCGGGTGCGGGTCTGCCGCGTGGAGCGTGAGTACGGCCTGGACGAAGGCTAATGCTCGCCTGGCTCGCCTACCTCACTGTGGCGGTGGTGTGGGGGTCCACTTACTTCGCCATCGCCCTGGGGCTGGAATCCTTCACGCCCTACGGCATGGTGGCCGCGCGGTTCTCCGTGGCCTCGGCACTGGCGTTGGGTCTGGGCCGGTTGCGCCGCGAACCCTGGCCACCCAGGCGCGAAGTCGGGCATCTCATGGTGGTCGGCGCCCTGCTGCTGGGGGGTTCGAACGCCCTGGTGTCCTGGGCGGAGCTGCACGTCTCCTCGGGCCTGGCGGCCATCCTGGCGGCCCTGGTGCCTCTGTGGCTGGCGGTGTTCTCCATGGCGAAGGAACCCCTTGGCCCCAAGGGCTGGATGGGCATCCTGCTCGGCATCGCGGGCGTGATCGTGCTGGTGTGGCCCAGCGGCGGCCTGCGCGTCCATGCGGGAGGGTTCCTAGCCATGGTCGCCGCGCCACTCATCTGGGCCTGGGGCACCCTCCACGGCAAGGACTTTGTCCACGGGGGTGGACTGCTCACCAATGTCGGCATCCAAATGCTCACGGCAGCGGTCATCGGCCTCGCCGTGGCGCCGTTCACGGGCGGGTTCCTGCGCGGTCCCGTCACACACAGGGCCCTCGGCGCCGTCGCCTACCTGGCGCTCTTCGGGTCCCTGCTGGCCTTCTCTGCCTACATCTACCTAGCCAAGGCCTGGCCCCCCGCCAAGATGGGCACCTATGCCTACCTGAACCCACTCGTGGCCGTCCTGCTGGGCAGCCTGGTCCTGCACGAAACCTTTGGCTTGCGCGAGGTCCTCGGCATGGCCGTCATCCTCGCGGCCGTCGCGCTGGTGCAGTTGAGGAAGAAGGAAGAGAATCGCAGTGAAGGGATGACCCAGTTTTGAGTTTGGGCATACCTGGAGGCTTTCGATGGACAATCCCGATTCGATTCTGCTGGCTCTGGACGGGCTGATTTCCGGGGAGACGCCCGAGCCCATTCCCGAGTCGGGGCTGGATCCGGCCTGCCATGCGGTAGCTCTGCGCATCAACCAGCTGATCGCCCGACTGCGGCAGGAAGAGGTGAACGCCCACACGCTGCTGGATGGAGAGACCCTGCCGACCCTCGTCCCACGGATCCCTGGCCATCGCCTGCTCGGGCAGCGCCTGGAGGAAGCCTTGGATATGAACCGGACGATGCTGAAGGCCTCGCCCCTGGGCGTCGCCGCCTACCGCGCCGATTCGGGGCAGTGCATTCTAGCCAACCCTGCCATCTGCGCCATCATTGGCGCGACCAAGGATCAGGTTCTGGCCCAGCGCTTCCGCAGCATCCCATCCTGGAAGACCCACGGGCTTCTCGAGGCTGCGGAGCGTTGCCTGGCCGGGCAGGAAACCACCGATGTCACCACTCCTATGGTCACGAGCTTCGGCCGCAAAATCTGGATCCTCGCCACGTTCAGCACCTTCACGACCAACCGCGAACCCCACCTGCTTTTTATCCTCAAGGACGTGACGGATCAGATCCATGCGGAGCAGGAGCTCCAAAAGAGCCATGCCCTCCTCGACGAGGTCGGGGAGATGGCCAGAATCGGCGGGTGGGAGCTGGACCTGGAACGGAACGCCTTGACCTGGAGCCGCATGGTGCGGGAGATCCACGAGGTTGGGTCCGACTACGAACCGGAGCTTGCCACTGCCATTTCCTTTTATGCCCCTGAGGCCATACCCATCATCACCGAGGCGGTGCGCAGCGCCATCGAGGAGGGTAGCCCCTTCGAACATCAATTGCCCCTTGTGACAGCCAAAGGGAAACACATCTGGGTTCGGGCCATCGGCAAGGCCCATGCCGAGCACGGGAAGGTGGTGAGGATTGGCGGGGTCTTCCAGGACATCACGGTTCAGCGGGCTCACGAGGAGAAGATCCGCCACCTGGCCCATGTGGTGGACCAGAGTCCGATTTCGATCGTGATCACGGACCTGGCGGGCACCATCGAATTCGCTAATCCTAAGGCCTGCCAGGTCACTGGCTATGCCCCTGGTGAACTGCTTGGGCAGAACCCTCGGATCTTCAAGTCCGGAGAACACACCCCTGAGTTCTATCAGGTCCTGTGGCAGACCTTGCTCTCGGGCATGGAATGGAGGGGCGAATTCCACAATCGCCGGAAGAATGGGGAGTTGTTCTGGGAACGGTCCGTCATCTCGCCTCTGCGTGACGAGGAAGGGCGCCTCACCCATTTTGTGTCAGTGAAAGTGGACGTCACAGAGATGATCCGGGCAGAGGAGGTGCGGCAGGAGCTTGTCGCAAGCCTGCAGGAGGCCCTCGAAGATGTAAAGACTCTTCGAGGCCTATTGCCCATCTGCGCCGGGTGCAAGAAGATCCGTGACGAGGCTGGTTACTGGAACCAGCTGGAGCATTACTTCACACAGCACAGCGACGTCAGCTTCACCCACGGGCTCTGTCCGGACTGCGCGACAGACTTCTTCCCGGAGCAGCGGAAGGAGTGAGGTCCGGTCTTCCGCGCTGGTCGGTGCCCTCGCGGTGGGGGGATGATTCAGCCGACGACGCGGTCCCTGCCTTCGGCCTTGGCCCGGTAGAGCGCCTGGTCGGCGCGGTCGATCAGGGCCTCGGCCAAATCCTCGGGCCCCCCCCAGGTGGCGAGGCCGATGCTCAGCGTGACGCGGTCGTGCGAGGGCAGTCCGGGGATGGCGTCCTGCGCCACCTGTTCGCGGAGGCGTTCGGCCAAGGCCCGGGCACCCTCCAGATCGGTCTGCGGGCAGTAGGCCAGGAACTCCTCGCCACCGATGCGGCCCAGTTGATCCACCTTGCGCAGTCCGAAGACCATGCGCTGGGCCATGACGCTGAGCACCTGATCGCCCACGGCGTGGCCGAAGCGGTCATTGACGGTCTTGAAGTGGTCGAGGTCCACTACCATGATGGACAAATTCTGTCCAAAACGCCCGCACTGATCGACCTCCATGCCGAGCATGTCGAGGATGTGCTTCCGATTGTAGAGACCCGTCAGCGGGTCGCGGATGGCCTGGTGGTAGAGGCGCAGACGGGAATCCTCGAGGCTTAACAGGCGACCCAGCTCCTCGGCGGCGATCTCGAAGAGGCGCTCGAAATCCTCTGCGGCCCGGCGCTCCGTGATGAAGGCCAGGGCCCCTATGACCGGATAACCCGGCGTGGTGGCGGGGAGGACCCGCAAGACGGGATCGCGGAGGCTGCGCCTACGTTCATTATCATCTGGGGCTGGATGCCAGTGGCAGCCAGGCATGGACGAGAAGAGTCCCTGCTGGGCCGCGGCCTGTTCCAGCTCGAGTCGGTCCTCGGCACTGGTCGAGGATCCGTGCACGCCGTGGCACAGGAGGCCCTGTTCGCCCATATAGGCCACCAACAGGGCGCCGGGAAGGATGAGCTCCTGCAGGATCTCGATGAACCCTTCGATCAGCCGGGGCGTGTCATGGTCCGCCGTGTAGAGCCGGGCCACGGAATCCCGCAGGGCCGTCTCGACCAGACGCTGTTCCAGGGCTTGGGCCAACCGGCGCTGAATGGCCTCCACCCCGAAGTTCTCCTGGGCCAGCCTGGAAACGACGTGGGGGCTGTGGGGTCGGGACGCCTGCTTGGCCAGGGCGGTGGCCGCTTCCACCACATGATCTAGATCCCGTCCCTTCACAAGGAAACGGTCCGCGCCGCAGGTCTTGGCCCAGAACCGTGCGAGTCCAGTGCCCTGGGCCGTAAGGAGCAGGACAGGCAGGTGGCGCGTGGCCCGGTCGTCCTTCAGCAGGCGGCAGAACTGGTAGCCGTCGAGGAGGGGCATGACGCAATCGCTCACCACCACATCTGGGAATTCCGTGGCCAGGACGATCAGGGCTTCCGCTCCGTTGCGGGCCTCGATGGTCACGTGGCCGTGGCGCTGGAAGAGGTGCCGCAGGAGGCTCAGCTGGATCGGGTTGTCATCAATCAGGAGAACCTGGAGAGACTGGGGACCCGTTTGAACAGCAGATGTCATGGTTTCCACTT